>JAITAC010000087.1 GCA_031284345.1 Holosporaceae bacterium
TCGACATGTTCTTTCTACCGTCGATTGTAACCATTCATAATTGAGAGGGCGGAAGAAAAAAATATAACAAATATGAAAAATAAGCTTCCGAGTCAGTAAGTTGCAAAAATCCGTAGGACGGCAAGCAAAATACTATGAAAATGCCGAAATCAGATAATATTTTGTGCTATAATAATTCTTTTGGAGAATAGAGGCTGAAATGTCAAAAGATATTATATACATTTTGTTTGCTTATCTGGTGGGATCTATTCCATTTGGCCTACTATTGGCAATTTTTTTTGGAAACGGAAAGCTTCGGGAAATCGGTTCAAAAAATATCGGAGCGACAAATGTGCTGAGAACCCAAGGCAAATGTCTTGGGATACTGACTTTTTTGCTGGATTTCCTAAAAGGATATGCAGTTTTTCACTATATCTGTCCGGATAACGAACTCGCCTCCCCTGCTCTACTAATGGCTCCGGTTTTGGGTCATATGTTTCCTCCATGGCTAAAATTCAACGGAGGAAAAGGAGTGGCATCATATTTCGGCGTACTCTGTGCCCTGGACGTGCGGGTTTTTCTCATTGCACTTTTTATTTGGATAATAATATTTTTCATATGGAAAATTTCATCTGTTTCCAGTTTGATTAGCATATGCATGAGTAGTCTATTTTTTTATTATTTAAATCACTCTCATTTGCTCTTTATTAATCATTTGTGTGCTTTAATAATTCTATCAATTATTATTGTGGTAAGACATCACGAGAACATAAAAAGACTGCTGCAAGATAAAGAATTGAATACATAAACGCTAATTTTTTGCTTGGAACAGCCCGAAAATAATTTCCAACTCTGAATAATGGAGAATTGTTGTGCTATCTGAAAAAGAAAAATTGGCTCGGTTAAAAATAATTCGAAGCGAATCCGTTGGACCATCCATATTTTGGAATCTCATAAATTTGTACGGTAATGGAGAAAAAGCGCTCCAGGCTTTGCCAAATTTTTCCAAATCTGTTTCAAAACCACTCCTGGCATGCAACGACGAAAAAATCGAACAGGAATTAAAAAATTTAAAAAAAATCGGAGCCGAATTGATTTTTTTCGAAGACGAACTGTACCCGCCGCTACTAAGAACCTTGCCGGATCCTCCGCCTCTGCTGACATTGTTGGGCCAAAAAGAGAACGTTGTAAATTTTTTTCAAAAAAATATCATATCAGTGGTGGGCTCCAGAAATGCCTCCCTGCACGCAAAAAAATTTTGCACATCTCTGTGCGAGAAACTAAGCGATAATGGCGTGATAATAGCTTCGGGTATGGCCCGCGGCATTGATGCCTGCGCTCACGTTGGAAGTCTGAAAAATGGCACCATTGCCATACTGGCCGGAGGAATAAATGTTATCTATCCACAGGAAAATACAAAATTATACGAAGAAATCGCGGCAAAAGGCTGTCTCTTTACGGAAATGCCCTATAATACAGCAATGCAACCGCAACTTTTTCCCAGAAGAAATCGCATAATCGCAGGGATTGCCACCGGTACAGTGGTGATAGAAGCCGTAGAGCAATCCGGATCCCTCATAACCGCTCGATTCGCTCTTGAATATGGTCGAGACGTGTTTGCGGTTCCGGGATTTCCTCTGGATCCAAGAAGTATCGGCTGCAATAATCTGCTGAAAGACGGTGCGATACTTGTGCAAAATCCGCAGGATATTTTTGATTGTCTTGAAAATAGAAAAATAATACAGCAATCTTTATTTGAAGAAAGATTACAGTTCGCAGCAAAAATTTCTGACAATGACCTAGAAAAAACCAGAAAAAAAATATTGGAATCTTTGAATACCGTGCCGGTAACAATCGATGAATTAATTTCATCCATTCGAATCCATCCGCAGGAGGTTTTAACGGCTCTTATGGAGCTGGAACTGGCTAATAAAATATCTCGACTGCATGGACAACGTGTTTGTCTTGCTCCAGGTTTCGAAAATTGTAGTGGAAATTTGTGTTAGTTTTGTTTATTCTTTATTGAAACTCTTTTGAAATTAAATGTTGGTGAGACTTTTGACAAACCAAAGAACTCTCCAACACAGATTTTGAAGAGCTTTATTATAGTATAGTAATGCATATGAAATGAAAGGAACGTAAAATGAGAAAAACTCTTGCAATTTTAGCGATGTCGATTTTGGGAATAGAGGTTGGCTGGACTATGGAAACTACAGAATTTCAAGAAAGTGAAATTAATAAATCACAGTCGTATATTATATCCATTGTGGAAAAAGCAGGCCTGGACGATAACGAATGCGATAATGCCAAAGAATTTGTGCGGAAACTCTGTTTTGGCTCAATGAGCGAACAAGTTACCATCATCAATTCAGCACGCATATTACTTAATAGCGAAGAAAGTAATTCCGGAATAATTTTGGCTATGGCATATATGCTGCGGGCAATTGAAAGTCCATTTATTGAATACAGATATAGAAAGCAGATTGCTTTGCTCTGTATGCCCATTGGCAATATCGAATACTTTGATCTATGTCGCAACATATATAAGCAGGCTCAAAAAAAGATTCACACAAAAGACAACCCTGCAATTTTAAAAAGCTTCTGCGAAGCAGACGATCTTTTGCGGGCTGAAGCGCAGTATGGAAATAAAATAGCGCAATATATCTTTTCTGCAAATCTTATAAAACTTTCCCAAAGTATATCGAAAAAACATATTGATGATGATGATATGTCTGGCTACCTGGCCATGTATTCGTACATCGTGGAAAGATTACAGACAGAAGTGCAGGTTGACGGCTCTACTTTTTATAATTTACCAACTCTGATAGCTTCGTTTCTGATAAACGGAAATATGGCCTCCTATGAAGTCTGTGTCGAAGGATTTCTAAAAGACATGCTGCTGGACATATACGGAGAAAACCACATTACGTCGAATGCTTTTGCTCATCTGGGGAAAGGAATGAATCATTTGTTGCAAAAAGAAGATATTTCGTACCTAAATGTTAACGCAGATGACAATGTGAACGTCCTATTGGCACAGAGAAAAGCAGAATACAACGAATATCAAAAAGATATAAATGATAATTTGGCAGCAATAGCTCCAGTTGTTCGGAGAACGCTGGTACCATATGTATTTTTTCCGGAATATGCGGAAAAATATAACTACACTAATCAGCACAATGAGCTTTTGGAATGTTTATCCAGCAAAAACATTCCTTTCATTATATACGACATAAACAATTATTATTTTCATTCTTGGCATTATGGGACATATCCGTTGTTTCTGGCGGCTGCTTACGGCAAAAATTTAAATCTTCTGATAAGATTGCTTAATGCTAAAGCAGACACTCATTTGATATCAACTATAGGTGAATATACGGCATTGCATATGGCCATAAATACAGTCAATCCTGATAAGAATGATCGTATATTGAAAATAATAAAGATTCTCGCAATGGTCTGTGATATCAACGCTGAAGATTTTTACGGTGATACGGCTTTCGAACGAGCATGCAAACACTCTTGGTTCGATGTGGCAGAACTGCTGCTGGATATGTCTGCAAAAGTAAAAATAGATTTTCCTTCATCCAAGAATTTTTTAAAGCTCTGGAGCAACAGAGAATTAAGCGACAGCTTTAGGCAAAAAGCTCTTGAAGCAAACAGAAAATTTGTTGCAAGAGAAGACGGACGTATAGAAGAAAAATCACTTGTAAAGGGATTTGCTGTAGATGACAATGGAGAAATTTTCGAACAATTTATTTTCCTACCTTAGCATTGTTCAAAAATAACACGTAATTTCTGGGATTCAAAATTTTTCCCCCAAAGCCCACTGCGGCCGCGGGCGAAAGTTTAGGGAATCCCGCCGCTGCATTAGTAATTTTTCCACTCCGTTCCAGGCAATCATGGCGGCATTGTCGGTGCACAGATGGATTGGTGGAGCGGAAAATTTCATGCCATATTTATGACATATCCGCTGTATTTTGTCACGAATGGCTTTGTTGGCGGCGACTCCTCCGGATATAACAACCGCATCTGGCGAAATATTTTTTGATTTACAAAGGCAGAGAGCGGCCTCCATTTTATAGGATAAAATATCCTCCACTGCTCGCTGGAAGCTGGCGCAGACATCAGCTTTTCGCGCATCATCGATGTATTCTAACTTCTCCAGCGCAATGCGTACTGCCGTTTTTAGACCGGAGAAGGAAAAATCCATGGAATTTTTTTTGCACAACGGCCGCGGAAAATTAAAAGTCGTTGGATCTCCATTTTGAGACATTTTTTCCACAATGGGGCCGCCAGGATACCCCAACAACATCATTTTTGCGACTTTATCGAAGGATTCTCCAACGGAATCGTCCAGCGTTTTCCCAATGACTTCGAAATCGTCAATGGCGAAGACAAGGCAAATCTGGCAGTGTCCTCCGGAAGCCAGCAGTAGCAAATATGGGAAATTCACGTTTTCCGTAAGGCGAGCGCAGAGTGCGTGAGCTTCTATGTGGTTAATGGCCAAAAACGGTTTAGTCAGCGAAAGCGCCATGGCCTTTGCAAATGTGGCGCCGACGATCACACCTCCAATAAGTCCCGGGCCACAGGTCGCTGCGACAGCGTTTAAATCCGCCAGAGATATTCCGGCGTTTGCAACGGCTTTCTCCGTGACAAAATCAATTTTTTCCAGATGCGCCCTAGCCGCCACCTCCGGAACAACGCCGGAAAACGCCTCGTGTTCTGTTGTCTGGGAGTATATGACGTTGGATAAAATCCGCCGATCCTCCGTCACAATGGCGGCGGCAGTTTCGTCACAGCTGGATTCAATTCCCAATACAAGCATTTATGATTTATGTCCCAACAATTTTTTCAGCAACATATTATTGAGTTCATGCCCGGAGCAAAATCCGTCGTAGCGTCCTATTATTAGATATTGGGATAGCGATAAATCTCCGATTATGTCCAATATTTTATGGCGAATCGGCTCATTTTCAAATCGGAGAGGACTTTCATTTATGACACAGCCTTGGGAGTCGAATACTACGGTATTTTCCAGAGAACTGCCGCTGGCAAAATTATTTTTTCGGATGTATTCCACGTCCTCCAAAAAACCAAATGTGCGGGCCGGTGCGATTTTTCTGGAGAAGTCGTCTTGAAAAAAAACATAGGAAAAAGGTGTAGTTTTTAAGCCTTTTTTCGTGAAATCGCAGGATAAATTTATTTCAAAACGGTCTGCCGGAGACAATGAAGACCATTTTTTTCCGTTTTCTACCCTAACTGTTTCCTCTATTTTAAGTATTTTTTGAGCTTTTGATTGTTCTTTTAGACCAACAGACATAATTTCCCGCACGAATATTTCTGAGCTGCCATCCAAAATAGGTATTTCATTTCCATCTACGTTTACAAGGGCGTTTGATACTCCGAGTCCGTAGAGGGCGGCGCACAGATGCTCCACCACTGATACACTCGCGCCGAATTCGTTGGACAGCATCGTACACATCGTTGTGCCGGACACATTTTTGTAGTTTGCCGGAATAATATTGTTCCCATCCAGATCGGTTCTTGCGAAAATAATTCCATGATCTTCGGGAGCCGGCAAAATTTTAATGCAACACGTTTTTCCGTTGTGCACGCCAATTCCCTCTAGCGATACGGACGATGCTATAGTTTTCTGAAGCATTGGGTATTCCTATATTACCAATGAATATTCTCGAATAGCTAAATGAAACCGTCGATATCCAGAGAATTTACTATGAAGATGTCTGAAGACACTTATATCGTAAAAAATTCCAGATATCGATAGTCGCACTATTGCAACACGAATATCTTTGAAGATGTTCCAATTGTAAAAAGTTCTCTGGTATCAACAATCTCATTCTATTTTATTCTTGCAAAAAATATTTTATTATGCAACAGTTTCATCTATTCGTCTTCGCTTTCTTCTTCCTCCTCCTCCTCTTCTTCATTGCTATTATTTTGCATTGATTGTGACATAGGCACTTTCCCACTGCCGCCATTACTTAGGGTGGCGTTATCAGCGTTGCACTCCTGATTAAAATTTGCAAGCTCCCCGACTCGCTCCGCGAATTTCTTGTTCTCCACAATGGCTTGGCTGATAATATAAACAAATTGGTTGATTTTGTCTTCTATTATAGTTATATCTTGCATGTATCTCTCTAGGGTAGCTAAATCTGCGGCTACATCGGCGTCTGGCCCATCTTTAGCACTGTCAATAAAAGTTCTACAATCGTCAAGAGCGACGTTCATGCCTTTTTGGGTTCCGATCAGCTTCTTTTTAGTGGTATGTAACGCGCCCAGAGTTTCCAATTGTTTTTCAACATCTTTGGCGTGGATGGTTTTAAAAATTTTGCTAGTGGATAGCTTGCTGCCGTTAGTTGCTTTTATGTTAGCGGCATACTGTATGACTATCGACATAATAGAATTGAGCATCATGCGATATATTGGTATCGCCCCGAGCAGTTTTACTCCCTGTTTAAAGGCTTTTTTTCCAGCCACATCGTTTTTCCCTCCGACATTTTTTCCGGAACTCTTTATATTGCTCATGCCGTCTTTTATGAGGGAGAATCCCCGACTAACGGCGTCAAAGCAACGGGCTTCCAGCGCTAAGACACTGCTAAGTATCGTAAGAAAAGCAACCTCTGACTTCTCGGAAAATACTTTCTGATCGATAGAGTATTTCATGATTGCCGCATCCGCCGACGCGAATTTCGACTTGGCATTATCAAACGTTGTTTTCATAGCATCAACCGCCTTGATATCAGCGGATATATCTTTTTTCCCAAAAGCATTCATTGACGCAGTTTCATCCTGGACCTCTTCATCTTCTGATGTTTTTTTCTTGAAAAGAGAAAAAGCGTCCAACTCCGCGCAAATAAATGATAGAAACAAAAAAGATGACAGACAAAACAAAAATTTTTTCATGGCAATTTCCTTTCACAATATATACATAATATATAATATCGGGAAAGTGTTAATTTTTACTTTACAATCAAAAAAAAACATACAATATATGCGATTTTATTATTGCTTCCGATTCGGACTCTCGATATTCCGTAATCTACAAGATGGCACTCGGCGGAACTACATAAGATATAATGCGATTCTCGGCTTCAGTAATGGAAAAACTGATTTTTATTCGATCCTGCGGGAGAAAATTTTCTATAATTTCCGGCCATTCTATGATGGTAATGCAATTTTGCAGCGCTTCTTCCAGCCCTAGCTCATAGAACTCGTCTGAAGTTTTGAGACGATAGCAGTCGACGTGCCAAATATCTGCGACGTCACAGACATAGGTCTGCACAATCGTAAATGTCGGACTTGGCACCTCCAATATTCCGGGATTTATGCTCTGAATCAACTGCTTAGCAAAAAGAGTTTTTCCATAGCCAAGATCTCCGGAAAGCGTAAAACACTGTCCTTTTTTGGCAAATCTCGAAAACAATGAAGCAATTAACATCGTATCTTCAACAGAAAATGATAAAAATGCTCCGTGTGAATTTTTTATTTCTTGCATAATATTCAACTACTCAATATTTTAATGTACCGCACTTAATGACAAAATATAACATCATATTACTATTCTCAAATTTCTTCTAATTCTCCTGAAGAATTTATACTAGAGTTTTTTTAGACACCCAAAATACACAAATAAAAAAAACTCTACTCTATTTTTCTGTATCCCACAGATTCATACACATGTTCCGACCGAATGGTGTCGCTTTTTTGCAAATCCGCCAACGTTCTGGAAAGTTTCAGCACCCGATAGTAGCCGCGAGCGGAGATTTTTGCTTTATCTACACAGGCATAGAGTATTTCTTTGGCTTCATTCGTGACATATTTTTCCAATTCATGACCGTCGGCTTCGGCATTTATTTTTATGGAGGTACCGCGATATCTATCAGCCTGAATGTCTCGAGCCTCTGTTACGCGTTTTTTAATGATTGCGGATGGCTCTATATCTTCTTTAGACTGCGCGAAATCCGTGACTTTCACATCCGGGACATCGATAAATATATCTATTCGGTCCAGCAACGGTCCGGAGATTTTATTTAGGTAATCTCTGCCACATTTGGGAGCCAGATGACATTCTTTTCCATCCACTCCCAGATATCCGCAGCGACACGGGTTCATAGCGGCAATGAGTTGTATGCGAGCCGGATAGGTAATGTGACTATTAGCTCTGGCAATCGTGATTTTTCCCGTCTCCAAAGGCTGACGCAGCGATTCCAGCGTTGTTCTGGAAAATTCCGGAAGTTCGTCCAAAAACAACACTCCCCGATGGGCCAGCGAAATTTCTCCGGGCTTTGCGTGTACTCCCCCTCCCACCATGGACGCCAAAGAAGCCGAATGATGGGGCGATCGATAGGGCCTTTCGTACACAAGACCGGTATCAGATATTTGTCCAGCAAGACTATGGACCATAGTAACTTCCAGCGCTTCTTCGGAAGAAAAAAAAGGTAAAATACCGGGAATCCTCGATGCAATTAGAGATTTTCCAACTCCCGGAGGTCCCTGCATGAGCACATTATGTCCTCCGGCGGCAGCTACCTCGATGGCGCGTTTGGCGACCGCCTGACCTTTTATGTCACTCATGCACCCGGAATAGGAAGTTTTTTGCTCCATGGCACGATTATCGAGTACAACTTTAGGAAGAAGTTGCTCCCCCTTGAAATGATTTATCAGAGATAGGAGATTAGGAGGAGCTAATATCGAACTTTCTCCGGACCAAGCCGCTTCATTGGCACATTCTTCCGGACATATGATGATTTTGCTGTTGGCTTTGCTCCAAATGGCCGCTGGCAGCACTCCCGGAACCCTCGATATATTGCCGTTAAGTGACAATTCTCCGAGCGCCACCACATTTTCGACGTCTTCAATGGCAAGCACCCCCATCGCCGTTAATAGAGACAGCGCTATGGGTAAATCATAGTGGCTGCCCTCTTTCTGGACATCGGCCGGAGCCAAATTTACCGTGATCCTCTTGGAGGGTAGCGAAATACCCATGGAATACAAACATGCGCGGATCCTTTCACGGGATTCAGCTACGGTTTTATCCGGAAGTCCAACAATTGTAAACGCCGGAACTCCATTGAGCATCTGTATCTGAACGTCTATGCCAATTGTCGATATGCCCAAAAAAGATACGGTTGTTATGCTGGCACGCACTCTATTTCCTAATTTTTGTTTATTTTTATGTAGGCTACCACTTTCTTTACGGCGGAAGTCGTTCTGGCATGATTCAATACCACATCTCGCTCGTATTTAGATTGAGCCGTACCGCAAATGTAAACCACACCCTTGACGGTCGTAATATCATAATTCAACGATTGCACATTGCCGTCAAACGCTAACGACGACTTTATTCGCGACGTTATGCTGGAATCTATAGCAAAATTTTTCGCCGACGGTGGCTCTTGTACCTGAGTCTCATCGAAAATTTCCTTAAAACCTTTAACGCTGCGAACTAAACGCAGGGCTTCTTCCCGTTGAGCGTCACTTTTCATGTATCCAATAACAATAACCATGCCGTGCTTGACGGACAATTCAACCCTATCGCTGATGTCCTTGTTCTTTTCCAAAAGCAAATATATCGCCCTTGTCTGCAGTTCGTTGTCGGATATGGATCCGGAAATGCCCTCCTGATTGCGTATGGCGGTCGTACCCGCAATGGCTGTGCCACCTATAACCATGGTAACAGGATCGCAGGCGGATGTTAGTAAAATCCCAGAAAATATGACAAAATTTCCGATATATTTGAAAATCTGTTTCACAAAACTACCTCTTGCATAAATATACTACAGGAATTATACAGTCTCCCCATCTTCATTCAAACTGAAAAATTAAGAAAATTTTAAAATCGTTAAAAAGGAGACGCGCCGTCCCCGGAGATGACCGAAAACCCTGAATAAAGACACTCGTGTGCTGGACTGGCGCACTAGCATTATACCAAGTCCCATTTTGGATTACCTAAACGCCTCCCGTAATACGTTCCTCTGCCAGTTACCGCTAGACAGGCAATAGGTAATTGTTAATGGGAATTGGTATTAGGAGATGCAGCACTCAAATGCTCGTGCGTACGATGCTGCCCCATAGCCACGGCTGTACATTTTATTGCAACATAAGAGTCTTCGAAAAAAAGCTTACCCCACACTGATTCTGGAACGTCCTGGCCCTGAGGCTTATTTCCCATATTTACCCCTCCACCATAGCTTATACCAGGTCACATCTCTGATTTGCCATTGTCGACTGGGTAGCGACTGGTAGAGTACGCACTTCGCAAATTGTTTGGATAATTCAAAATGGGATCTGGTATTACCACCATACGGATTCTGGAATCCATTCATGCAGAGGTTCGTTTTCCATTTTTATAAACTTCTGTGGCGTATTTTTAAACACTGTGGCACACGGCACGGACTCCAACGCATATCATGGTCCCTCCCATGCGGCGCGCAGCACAGATTCCCACGTATATCATGGTCCCTCCCATGCGGCGTGCAGCACGGATTTCCACACATATCATGCTCCCTCCCGTGGCGCGGGACACGGACTCCCACGCATATCATGGCCCCTCTCCCGTGGCGCGGTGCACGGATTCCCACGCATATCATGGCCACTCTCACGTGGCGCTGGGCACAGACTACCACGCATATCATAGTAGCAAAAATGTATTAAAAATTCGTTAATTTATAGAAAATTTTCGCCGTTAACGAAAATTTTACATTTTCCTGCTATTATGGTAATTGGTGGAAAAGGTGCCGGCACACAACTCATAACTCCGAGAGAATGAGGTGGAAGAACGCCCTCTCAATTATGAAATGCATCATGGTTACAACCGACGGTAGAAAAAAATATGTCGATCGAAGAAGACCTCGAATGGCGTACGGAAGTTTAGCACTTTTCGCGGTCGATTGTTTATCAAATTTTTAATTTCTCGAATTTTTTTGTCCATGACGTCCTTGAAATCGAATTTTTTAGGCAGATACTGTCGGATGAGTCCGTTGGTATGCTCGTTAAGTCCTCTGTCGCAGGACTTATATGGCCTTG
>JAITAC010000088.1 GCA_031284345.1 Holosporaceae bacterium
TGAATTATCCAAAAAACTTGCGGAATGCGTGCTGTATCAGTCGCTGTCCAGTCGACAATGGCAAATCAGAGATGGGATATGCTATAACACGCGGCTTTCCACACAAGTCCTGTAACACGCGGCTTTTCCACATCCTGTAGCGCACGGCTCTCCTCCATCCCATGTGGCGTGGCACAAACTCCCACACATATCATGGTAGCAAAAACATCTTAAAAATTCGTTAACTTATAAAAATTTTTTCGCCGTTAACGGAAATTTTACATTTTTCTGATATCATGGTAACTGGTGGAAGAGGTGCCGGCGCACAACTCGAGGAGATGGGATGTGGGGTGTAAACATAGTAAATATGGAGCATAAGTCTCAGAACCAGGATGTTATACCAGGTCCCATTTTGGATTATCCAAACAATTTGCGGAGTGCAGACTGTACCAGTCGCTGCCCAGTCGGCAATAGCAAATCAGAGATGGGATCTGATGTTACAGAATCAGTCTGGCAGTCAGGAAGTAAGAAAAAAAAATATAGATTTTGGAAATTCTGTATTGTATGCTTGGTCTCTATTCAAAGAGTTTGCTGGAGAAAAAATGCTAGAAAAAAACTTTGATCCAAAATCATTTGGAAAAAATTTTTCGTTTGCGGCGGAAGCATCCCATCGCAATGAAAAGGCCGAGCCGTTTATGGTGCTGCTGCCGCCTCCAAACGTAACCGGATCGCTGCACGTTGGGCACGCTCTCTGCTATACATTGCAGGACATTATTGTTCGCTACAAAAGACTAAAGGGGTGCAACGTATTATTTCAGCCGGGTCTGGATCATGCCGGCATCGTGACGCAGTTACTGGTGGAAAAGCAACTCTATGAAAAGAATGGGGAAAAGAGTTCTCTGGGAAGGGAAGAACTGCTGAGAGAAATTTGGCTCTGGAAGGAAAATTCCGGCGGCAAGATTCTGGAACAGATGAAAGTACTGGGAATTTCCTGTGATTTTTCTCGTCTTCGATTTACGATGGACGACGGCAGCAAAAAGGCTGTATCTCGGCTATTTGTTAAGCTGTACAACGATGGTCTCCTCTACCGTGGCGAACGCATGGTCAACTGGGATCCGCTGATTCAGTCGGCCATTTCTGATTTGGAAGTGGTGGAAAAAGAAGTCAACGCCAAAATCTGGTACCTAAAATATAAATTGGAGAATAGCGAAGAATTTATTACCGTCGCCACCACCAGACCGGAAACGCTTTTCGGTGATGTGGCAGTAGCAGTTAATTCTCGCGACGACCGCTACGTCGATTTAATCGGAAAAAATGTGCTTGTTCCCTTGATAAACAAGCCAGTTCCCATAATTGCAGACGACTATGCGGATCCGGAAAAAGGAACCGGCGCTGTCAAGATCACTCCGGCCCACGACTTCAACGACTTCGAAGTCGGCAAAAAACACGGATTGCCACTGGTAAATATAATGAATGAACGCGCTGAATTGGAAGGAGAAGTGCCGGAACAATTCCGGAACCTAGATAGATTCAAAGCGCGGGAAGCCGTGATTGATCAGCTGGAAATCAAAGGTCTGCTGGAAAAAGTAGAAACAATTATGCACAAAGTACCTTTCGGAGATAGGTCTGGCGTTATGCTGGAACCACGCATTACGTGTCAGTGGTTCATCGACGCTGCAAAATTGGCGATTCCGGCCGTAAAAGCCGTAAAGGAAAATAGAATTACGTTCATTCCCAAGCATTGGGAGAATTTATTTTTCGAATGGATGAAAAATATCAAACCCTGGTGTATTTCTCGCCAAATCTGGTGGGGGCATCGAATTCCCGCCTGGTATGGTCCGAACGGACAAATATTTGTGGCCGAAACCGCTGAGGAAGCTCTTCAAAAAGCCTCTGCCTTCTACGGAAAAGATGACGTCGAGCTTGTCCAGGACAATGATGTGCTCGATACCTGGTATTCGTCCGCCATGTGGCCGTTTATTACGCTCGGCTGGCCAGACGTTGAAGCGGAGTTTTCCAAATTTTACTCCCGCATGACTGTGGTAACCGGGTTCGATATAATATTTTTCTGGATTGCCCGCATGATTATGATGGGCATTTACGCCGCCGGTGACGTGCCATTCCATAATGTCTATATACATGCTCTCGTGCGCGACGAAAAAGGTCAGAAGATGTCAAAATCCAAGGGGAACGTCATTGATCCCCTACAACTCTGCGACGCCTACGGGGCGGACGCCGTAAGATATACGTTGGCGTCCATGGCCTCACCCGGAAGAGATATAAAAATGGGAGCTCGAACCGTGGAAATCGGCAGAAATTTTCTGACAAAACTCTGGAATGCCGTTAGATTCGCCCAAATGAACGACTGTGCCTGCTGTTCCAAAAATTTTGACGTAAATACCGTGAAAAATCCCTTTTCCCAATGGATAGTGCACAATATAAAAAATATGGTTATTGACGTAGAAAATTCCATCGAAAATCATCGGTTCGACGAAGTTACCAGACATATATATCAGTGCGTTTGGAATTCGTTCTGTGATTGGTATATGGAATTTATAAAGCCGATTTTGCAATCAGGATCGGAAATTTCCGATGCAAACTCTTCCGCCGCACTCCGAAAAAAAGAAATTCGTGACGTAACCGGCTGGGCCATCGCGCAATTTGTGCAGATTTTATACATGATCGCTCCATTTATGGCTAAAAAACTCAGCGAAGAAATCGGCATTGCAGACATAACATGGCCGAACGTCGGCGCCATAACCCTCGACTGCAGCGATTCGGTGGAAAAAATCGATCGCATCCAGTCTGTAATTTCTTCCGTAAGATCCCTAAGGCAATTTCTCGGAATTTTTTCGGCGGAAAAACTCGACGCCAAAATCGAGACCGCCAACAACGCATTCCGCGAACTATGCGACGAATACAAAGATATACTGCAGCGAATGGCCGGAATTTCCGCAGTTCGTGATCTTGATGCCCAGAGTATTCCGGTCGTCGTTGCAGATGTGGTCGTGCACATAGGATTCGCCGGGAAAATAGACGTCCCAACGGAGAAAAAACGCCTCAGTAACGAAATGAAAAAGCTCATAAAAAATCGAGATGACGCCATTAATAGACTGAATAACAAAGATTTTTTGCAGAAAGCAGATCCGGATATCGTGCAGGAACACCAGGAGCGCGTAAATAATCTTAACGATAAAATAAACAAAATCGACTATATAATTCGAAATTTGGCTAACTACTACGCGGATTCTATAGCAGAGACCGTCGCATAATGTGACTTTTCCGCAATTGACGTCGTCGGATCATCATGTACAGCGAGTACACTGTGGTCCTGCGCGACGTTCTTCCTAGTTCTTGCAAAAAAATCATTATGCACGGTTTCAATACGCAAAAAAAATCTGCATTTTTCCCCTCCAAAAAAATTTTTAATTAACTTTTTGGCATTATTCTCAAATAAAAGGAAAGGAGTTATCTTGAGACAAATTATTATTTTATACGAATTGGACGACATTATTTAGCGATTTTTGCTGAATGATCTCCAGAAAACGCGCCAAAAGTGAAACTAAATCGTGCCACACTGAGAATTATGGCTACATATCATATTAAAAATTACATTTAAGGAGTTAGAAGACATGAAAAAGGAGCTTACATTTTTACGAGATATAACAATACTATTATTAACCCTGTGTTTGTTTGATAATGCTGACTGCATCAATTCAAGTAAATTAAAACAGGGCGGTAAATTAACATCGACTACGTCAAATGCATCCAAGGGAAGCAAAGTTCTTCCAGCTACCTCGCTGGAGCTTGTCCTGAAAAATCTCACGCCGTACACGGTTGACATTAACAATACAAGTAGCGCGGATGCAGAGAATGTGGAGGAAGCATATGACAAATCTAAAATTAGGCAAAAAATAGTCACACTGCTCGCGCACCTAATGGTTGAAGCATGCGATTTCATTAAATCATCTAATAACGAGGAAGTAGAGAATTTCTTGATTAGCCTAATATTACAGATTAATCCGATTAACTACGATTTGCTTGCTGGTACTTTAGAGACCCATTCTCCTGGAGCTCTGAATCACGAGATATTGCTGAATGAAACATCAAATATATTAATGTCAAAAGGAGC
>JAITAC010000090.1 GCA_031284345.1 Holosporaceae bacterium
TCCGGTAACATCGTCATTGCAAATGCGGCGAATGTTAGACAACAAATCACTTTTTTCATATTAATTCTCCTTATGTTTTATGCTAGTTTTTTTATATTAATTCGCTCTCTATTTTTTATATTGTCTTCCCCTACATTTTTTTTGTTTTAAACATATATAAAAACCAATATCAATGTACATCAAAAAATACAAAAAGTCAAGGCCATTGCTTGTACTTTTTAAATAAATGTCAAATATATCTAATCAATATAATTTTTCATCTGAATACAGTTCTGTTGTTGAATATAATTGGCATTTTCTGCTATGTTTCCCTATTGGGGTTGTCGATAATCCGGGAATTTATTTCGAAATATCAGAATCGAAGCAGTACGTACCAGCACTTACGTTCTATTTCTCGCAGGTCCTGATCACTCTTTCGAAAAAATCTCGATCCCCTTCCCTACCAACGAAAAGACACGAGATATGAAAATTTTTGGAAAAATGAGCCTATCCTCCCGAAGATGGCTCGATAGACAAAATAATGATCAGTATGTGAAAAAAGCCCAGGCCGAGGGATATCGCTCCCGGGCCGTCTATAAGCTTATGGAAATCGATAACAAATTCCACCTGATAAAAAACGCCCGAAACATCGTGGACTTGGGAGCAGCACCCGGCAGCTGGAGCCAGCTACTGCTACAACGATCCGAAAACAATACGCTGGTTGTCGGAGTAGATCTGTTGAAATTTCCTCCAATAGTAGGTCTTCGGCAAATTATCGGCGACTTCGAAGACGAAAGTCTGCAAATAGAAATAATCAAACAACTGGAGAAAAAAGCAGACCTGGTGGTGTCGGATATGGCCCCATCCACCATCGGGCACCACCAAACAGACCATCTGCGGATCATGAGATTGGCGGAAAAAGCACTCGACTTCGCCCAATCAGTCCTGGCAGATAACGGAAGCTTCGTGGCAAAAATTTTCCAGGGCGGCGAAGAAAAAAAATTCCTGGACTCCATGAAAAATAGTTTTCAAAAAGTCTGCTTCTTCAAACCAAAATCCAGTAGAAGCATATCGTCAGAAATATACGTGATCGCACTAAACAAAAGGCACAATATATGAATCTAATTAATCACTTCCACATAGTCGCATCGCTTCTGGATATCTTTTTCCATTCGCCGACTCCATTTGACATAACTCTCCACAAATTTTTCCGTAAAAATAAATGGATTGGCGCAAATGATCGGAGAGAAATCGCAGAACTCTCCTATGCTGTCTTCAGAAATTTCGAAATGCTACAGCTCCGCACCACCAACATCACCACCAATTATGGAAAATATTTTGTTCTGGCCTATCTGAAATTACAAAAAAAAATGCCCGACCAGCAGATCCTCGATCTATCCTACAAAAATAACACGCCCGGATGGCAATACGAAGACTTCGATGCGAAATTTTTGAAATCACTGGATGCACCATTGGATCCGCCCACCTATGCGAAACTCAACTATCCACTCTGGCTGGAACCTTATCTGCAAAGAGCTTTTCCTCCGGAATGCTTTGAAAACGAGATGCTCGCCCTGAATCAACCCAGCACCGTCGATCTCCGGATAAATACCCTAAAATCCGACAAAAATACCGTCAGAAAAATGCTCACGGATGATGGATTCCAACTGGAAGATCTGAAATTTGCTCCGGAAGGTCTGCGCATCCTAAACGCCCGCATCGGCCGAAATAATCCGATCTTGAGATGTGGACTGGCCGAAATACAGGCAGAAGGATCCCAGCTGATTACTAAAATATGCCACGCCTCTCCCCAGAATATCGTGGTAGACCTCTGCGCCGGCGCCGGCGGAAAAACTCTGGCGCTGGCCGCCGATATGCAAAATAAAGGAAGAATTTTCGCCCTCGACACCAACGCTGTTCGCCTCTCTCAGGCAAAAATCCGACTCCGAAGAGCTAATGTCAATAACGCGTTCTGCCAAGAACTTACAAATAAATGGATCAAAAGACACGCCGAATGCGCCGATATCGTGCTGGTGGACGCCCCATGCTCCGGAACCGGAACCTGGCGAAGAAATCCCGAAATGCGATCCAAATTAAGCGAAAATGATATCCAAGAGCTAATACAACTGCAGCAGAAAATCCTCGATACCGCCCAGTATATCGTTAAAAAAAATGGGAAATTAGTCTACGCCACCTGCTCCATTCTGGTGGAAGAAAACGAAGATCAAATAAAAAAATTTCTGGAAAAATATCCGTTCTTCCAAAAAAAAAACATAGATTTCGACGAAATTTCACTGTGCTCCAACGGATATCTGCGACTCTCTCCGGCAAATCACGGCACCGACGGATTCTTCGCCGCACTGCTGGAAAAAAAAGAATCTGCTCTCGATTGCAAACCTCTCCTGCAGGAAAATAAAAAAACACCTCCTGAAATAAATTCGGGCGCCACCAGCTCCAACCTGATACAAAAATTTTAGAAAATATTGGGAGCGTATTTAATAATTATGGAATTAACAAAAGATTACATTCTCAGGGGAAAATTATCACTGCTGCAGCCAAAACACGGCTACCGTGTGGCCATCGATCCAATTATTTTGGCCGGTTTTGTGGCGCTACAGCATGGCCAAAGCGTTCTGGACGTTGGCTGCGGCGTCGGCACAATTTCCCTAATTCTGAAATTAAGAAATCCGTCCGCCACCATTACCGCCATCGACGTCGATCCGGATATCTGTGACATATGCCTCCGCAACGCAAGAGAAAATTCCATCAACCTGGACGTGGTAAACATCGGCATAGAAAATTTTCACGGAAATCAATTTTATAACGGAAAAACATTCGATCACATTGTTACGAATCCGCCATTTTTCAGCCGCGAATCTTCTCGAATCTCAGACGCAAGACTGCTGGCCAACTTCGAAACCATAAAATTATCAGACTGGATCTCCTTCTGCCTGAGAAAATTAAAAAACGGTGGCATGCTGCACATAATTCACCACGCATCCCGCATTAGCGACATACTCTCTTCGCTGGACAAAAAAGTCGGATCCATAGAAATCATTCCCATTTTCCCCAAAAAAAATATGGACGCCATTCGCATAATTGTTCATGGCAAAAAAGGCAGTCGTAAATCCACGAAAATTACCAGCGGACTAATACTCCACGACAACGATGGCAATTTTTCAAAAATCACCCAGGAGATCTTGGATTTGCAAAATAATCAGTCAGAATAGAAGCATTTTTTCAACGATCTCGATATACCCACGAGCGTCCCGCGATTGTCGATGAATAGCTGCACATCGGCAATTGCAAGAACGCTCCGTTCCTTTCCAAAAAATTTTCGGGTCTTAATTTTCCAATTTTTTTGCCACATTTGTCATAAAAATATTAAATTTTTCATCGTTGTAGATAACGAACGAAGGTAAGGTTCCTAATAGTGCATTTTTCGAATAATATAAAGAAAGAACCTTTTCTATAGTCTCCAATGATCGTCCCTTGTCATTGAGATAGTTTTCAACGCAATTGACAAGCTTCAAAATACTGGAAGCAAGTTGCCATTCCGTTATACGGTCTTGTTTGGAAAGTTTTTGACATATAGATAGCTTGTCCGACGATTTTATATCGCTGAACAGTAATCTAGCCATCCTCATCGACTTCAGATTCAAAATATCAGCAACTATTTCGTCTTCTGTAGGCAATTTTCCTGCACGCAATGGGTCGTCACTTTCTAATGATCTACCTTTACAATAGTGAAATACGAAAATCATGTATTGGGTAACTTGAGGAAATATATATTCTACTTGTCTCCTAGGTGGAGTATCATGAATGTCATAATATCCCACTGACCTTCTTGAATATACGTCATTTAGATCAAAAAAACACTGAAATAAAGAAGGATTTTTTTGCTGATAGCGACTCAGAATTCCTTCCATAAACAATAGATCATTTTTCCTCGTCGCGCTGCCGCCAAGCTCACTTAGGCTGCGTGAGGAAAAATCCACTACTACATTTAAGAGTCTAGAAAAATCATTATCGCATTCATTAAATCCGAACCCATTTTGGCAGTACGAAAAATTTTGTCTTTCTAGACCAACGTCTATGATTGTAATTTTATCCTGAGGAATGTCATACAAAAAATTACCCCGATGAAAGTCTCCGTGCATTGATGTGGTGCATTTCTTATCTTTATCATAGCCTAAGCTGTGCAGATCTGCTAAGGCGTCCGCACATTTCTTTCCTACTGAGTAGGAAAATTGCGGAGATTGTATAATACCGCTATTAAAAAACCAATCAAGACTTTCCCCGTTTACCATAGGCATAAGTTGAAATATCGTCTTTCTGGACAGCATGTTAAATTTATATCTTTCACAAATTGAATCGAAATAACAGCAATTAGAATTATTTTTAAAAAAACTCTGCTCCAGGACACTTTCCGTTAACTTGCTAGTGGCTACATTTGCAAAAATTTCAACTGTTGCGGCTTCAGCACTAGATACACCCTTGATATCATACAGAGCGATTTTTTTCGGATATGCCACAAGTCCATTTTTATTAAGTCTTTTGCCGTCTTTTTCCAAGAAATTATAGAGTTTTACACAGTTACCGTATTCAAAAGCACGCCACGTAGATTTTACAACATAACTATTGCCATCAATGGTAGCTTCGAAAAACTGAGGCTTGGATCCATCCCAACAATACTCTCCCTTCAGCGAGCCTTCATAATCGCTTCTCTCGTGAATTTCTACATTTGATTCATATAGACGAGGAAAACAGCATTTTAAGAAAGTATATACATCTGCCGTACTTACAACTCTTTGGGCAGAGATATATTTTTTTTGCATGAAGTTATCCTGGAAATAACGTTGAATCACACCCTGGGAAAGAAGTTTATATACGCTATCTATGACCCCGGCAAGAGATTTGTTATTTTTCAGTCTGGGCACATTATTGGTTAATTCTTCCAACGCCTTATCACAACTTAATTTGATTGTATCCGTATTTGGTGTCTTAAGACTTTGGCTGTAGTCACGAAATGGATACGTTAAAAGATGAAATAATGATCTTTTTATTAACATCCTTAAGAGCCATGGATCCTTTGAATTTATTTCGTCCGGTAATATAATTACTTTTCCGCTAAAGGGGAATTTTTGGCCACAGTCAAGAACGTCACACATGATGTTTTCCAGCACCCCGGCAGTTATGCCGGTACCGAAATCATCATAATAGATGTCTTTTTTTTCTATTTTATACTTTACCGAATATTCTTCAATATGACTTAGCAACGTATAACATCCCATGACGTTATTCGCCAAAAGAAGCATTGACAGCGCCGATAATCTATAAAATGATTTGAACATATTTTTTTCTCCCATTGTAAATAACTATTGAGCAACCTTATACCATACCAAAACCTACGCTGTAAACAGCATTTTTTCATTTGACTAGCTGCGAGAGCATAGCTTTTTTTCCCTACGCCACTCCATGTTGATTTTGGATTTTTGCCCATATAAATGCTGTGTAATAGCTTACCACCCTACGGA
>JAITAC010000092.1 GCA_031284345.1 Holosporaceae bacterium
GAAAGGAATGAATGGACTCAAACAACGCGCCAAAACTCTGTTGGAATTGTGTGACATTTCTACAATATATACGGATAATTTTATGGCCCCGGAGATCGAAAAATCGTCGCTAGACGTCCTCACACAAACCCTGCAAAAGCTTGAAGCTGCCGAAAATTGGACCGAAGAATCTCTGGAAATATCCCTGCGTAGCTTGGCGGCAGAATTGGGAATATCTTTCGGAAAAATAGCTCAACCGCTGCGTAACGTATTGACTGGAAAAAAGATTACCCCTAGCATATTCGAGATGTTGTGTGTTTTTGGGAAAGAAGAAAGTATAGCTCGTTTGAAAATTGCAGTGAGTATAGGCATTTGCAAATAATTTGGTTCTTTGTTTTTATTTTGAGGTTAATCCATGAAAAATCGTTGTTTATTTGTGTCCACTTTAGCTTTTATTGCGTGTTTCAGAGCAGATTCCCAAGAAACACAGGTTTCAAATACCACCAATACAAACTTCCAAAAAGAAGAAGCTCATTTAACTTTCGAAGAAGTTCTCATTGCTGCCTACAACAGCAGTAAACAGTGGGCCCAGAACAAAATCGAAAAAAGAATCGCCGACGAAAGATTTACCAGCGCCAAAATGACGTTCCTGCCGGACGTCACCGCCTATACCAACCTATCAAGAACGCGTGAGCAAAGCGATAATAACTACTTTGCACCTCGCACAACCAAACAGACTGATACCAGTTTTGGCCTTCGGGTTCATCAGAATGTTTTTAGTGGATTTTCAACGGCAAATACAATAAAAGCCGAAGAACACGCCTCCAATGCCGCATATCATAAGCTGAAGTTTGAGGAACAGAGACTCATAATAGATGTGCTGGAAAAATTTACCAACATCTGGCTCTGCAGAACAAAAGTTATCGCTCTCAAAAAGATGGAAGAAAATCTTCATAATCTGCTAGAGGCTCATAAAACCATGCTGGAAGCCGGCACCGTTAATACGTCAGATGTGTCCGCCGCCAGCGCTAACCATCAGACGGCGGTCTACAAGAGAATCGAAGCCGAAACTGAACTATTTTCAGCAGAATCGGAATTCGAAAAGCTCACCGGACTAAAAGCCGGAAAAAATATAAAACTCCCGGAAATGAAATTCGATCTTCCCAAAAGTCTGGAGGCCCTGGTCAATACCGCCATGCAACACAATAGCGTCATTTTATTGCGCAGATTCGAAGAACAACATGCCGATAGTCAATTGGACGCCAGTAACGGAAGACTGTCCCCATCCTGCGATCTGACTCTAGAAGCAGGACGCTCATTAACTAAAGAACAAGAACGTAACAGATTCCGTAACCACTATTCGGCTACATTGGAAATAAGCGTCCCGATATTCTCTAATTCCGCTGCCAAAGGCGGAAATTTATACTCGGCCATAGAAATCGCCAGTCAGAACGCACTGAAAGCAAAATTCGCCGCCGAAGATGCCCTGCTGGATGTTAAAAAAGAATGCGTTGTCAATTGGAATACATATATCACCGCCAACGCCATGATACAGTCCAGCCGATCCGCTGTCCAAAGTGCCGAGCTTAGCACCGAAAGCAACATCGAAGAAGCTAATCTAGGACTAAAATCCAATACAGATATCTGGGAAAAAGAAAATCGCCTGCTGGACTCCAGAATTAACCTGGCCCAGTCCCAGAGAACAAAAATGATTACCGCCGTGAGAATCCTGGCCCTGACCGGAAATCTGGATATACACTCTATTCTCAGTTGTATACAATCGGGAAAAAATTCCGCCCCTAAAGCCATGGATATACAAAAAAAATAGGAAAGACGCCATGGATGAAAATAAATCAGAAATGTCGTTGGATGAAGTGCTTTCGTCTATAAAAAAAATGATGATAGACGATGAACCGCCAATCTTGGAACTAACCGATATGGTTTCCAACGACGGTAGCATTGTCAAAATTAAAAAAGATAACGCTCCCGAAAATAAAAATCCTGATATCGGCTCCTTTCTGAAACTTATACAGGAAAATACTGATTCCGTTTCCCCTAAAGGACTTTCTAAACGCGCCCGTGATGAACATATTAGCCGCAGCACCGTCTGCAGTAACGTGCCGGAACGTAGGGAACAAAGTAAAGATACATCAGTTCCAACTCCCAAATCCGAAAGCACCATAACGGAAATGATAAAAAGCATAATGACTCCGCTCATCCAAAAATGGTTAGACGAAAACCTCCATATTATCGTAAAAAACGCCGTTGAATCCGAGATAAAAAAACTATTCGAAAAAAAATAACCATATGCGATGGCTTATCACCCGACGAATTTCAGCGGCAAATACTATCAAATTCTTAATAAAAAACAATCACTGCTCCGGGAAAAAAGCCCTGTAAATAATCAAGATTTTTAGTTTTTTTGTTTGATTATTAAAGTCACGGTATATATTATTAATAAGAAGTATACCTGTTTAATATAATGGTGGAGAGTTATTTGATATTGTTTTATCTATCAAAAAACATTAGATTGCTGTGCGGTGTGATTTTACTTGTCCTGGGATATATTCCGATACTTTTGCATATTTCATCAAAAAATAGTTCTTCAGCTCCAATTTTTTTTGACATGAATCACAGTAGCTATGATATTAATCAGGCTCTGGTGTACCAAATTTTCGGCAGCCGTCCGGATGTATTTTTCGATGAATTTAACAATAAGGACAATGCCGTTCTGCCAGATTACGCCACTTTCCAAATTAATTCGCCGTTGGCAACGATTGCAAATCCTGAAAAAATTACATCAAGTATATCTTCTGACCATGATATTTGCGCCGAAAAGTCGAAGATAGTGGAAATCATCAGGCGAGTGTGCGCCCATAATACGGACAACTGCGTGAGATCCATAAAAACAGGTGAGTTTTCGGGAGCTGTGATCGTACAGAGCAAAATAAAATCGAGTTTCTACGTAGACGCACGCAAGTTGGGAGTTCCAGCTGCTGTTGTGGATATGGTCATAAAAAACATGTCATCCCGCATAGATTTCAGGCGTTCTCTGAAGGTTGGCGATTCTTTCGAAATTATGTACCAAAAGAGCGGGCTCTTGTATTGCAAAATAATAACGAAAAATAAAGAATGCGCCATCTATAAATTTTCAACGGGGAAGACGGCGTCCTATTTTTTCGCAGACGGCGAGAAAGCTTCCGGCGGTAACGGCAAAAATTCATTTTTCGGAGCGCCATTGTCCGGGAAATTATCGATTTCTGACAGATTCGGCGTTAGACTGCATCCGATTACCGGCAAACGTCATGTGCATACGGGAGTTGATTTTAGAGCGTCTTTCGGATCTCCGGTATACGCCATTTATGAGGGCATCGTGACCCGCGCGTCCTACTACAGCGGATACGGCCACTGCATCGATATACGTCATCCCAACGGATATGCCAGCAGATACGGACATCTCAGCAAATATGAAGTGAAATGTGGCACAAAAGTAAAAAAAGGACAGATAATCGGACGCTCCGGATCCAGCGGCATGTCAACGGGTCCGCACGTGCACTTGGAATTGGCAAGAAACAATATTACCATAGATCCACTACGAGTGAAAATGATGCCATCACCTAAACAAACTATCCCTGATATAAAAGCATTCCGCTATTTTATCAGCAGAGTGAATATAGCTTTTAAACAACAAAAGAATTCATCAGCTGACCATCCTGCTAATTCTGATATACATTGATTCCGAGACCTATTATCCATTCGACTACCCAACGAATTTCGGCAGACCTTGATTCCGAGATCTGTTATCCATCCGACTACCCAACGAATTTCGGCAGGCCTTGATTCCGAGACCTGTTATCCATCCGACTACCCAATGAATTTCGGCAGACCTTGATTCCGAGACCTATTATCCATCCGACTACCCAACGAATTTCTGCAG
>JAITAC010000094.1 GCA_031284345.1 Holosporaceae bacterium
ATACATTAGTGAAAATATGCATAAAAGATAACGGCTGCGGCATACCACCGAATATCGTCCGAAAAATCCTCAATCAATCGCCCATCAAAACTACCAAAACCAACCGATGTGGCGTCGGGCTAGGACAGGTATATAACACCCTAAAACTCTATAACGGAAATTTGTCAGTGCAATCACAAGAGGGATTGGGCTCCTCCATAACAGTGGCATTTCCACTTGCGGAACGTCTGAACTGGATCGCCGATAAACTGGAGCTAACCAAAGGAAGCGTCATTCTAATCCTCGACGAGGATAAATCTATGCATCATGTGTGGAGCAATCTTTTAAAAAAATACTCTCCCGATTTTACCATAAAATTTTTCACTGACGGAAGAAAAACTATGGATTTTATAGATTCCTTTGGTGAAAAAAATAAGATATTTTTATTGGCAGACTACGATTTAAAAAGCAACATAAGCGGTATACAGGTAATATTAGAGAGTGGCATGAAAAAACGATCGCTCATTGTAACGGGGACCTACAACGATAAAATGATGCAAGAAGCAATTGAGTCATCCGGATTAAAAATACTGTTCAAGCAGTTTTTAAACGACATTCCCATCGTAGTCACCGGATAATTGTACATCCACAAAAAATTGAATAAAATCAATTGATATCGCAACGACATTCACAAGCACAAGCAAACAATCTTGTATTGAAAAAAATTACATGCTATCTAGAAAATACTTAAGTTTAGAGGTAATCATGAGTTTGATAAAAAATGTGGTAACTGTTGGCGGATGGACTATGGCTTATCGTTTAAGCAGTATTCTCCGAGATGCGGTTCAGGCGAACATTCTGGGAACTACTATATTTGCTGATGCCTTCAATCTTGCATTTAAATTTGCAAATATGTTGAGAAAATTATTTGCGGAAGGATCGTTTAACGCGTCATTCCTGCCAATATTTTCCAACGCCATGAAGGACAAAGGACCAGAGGAAGCTCAGAAAATTGCTTCCCAGGTACTGACGTGGCTGGTATTTCTCGTTTCATTTATAATGATCGTTTGTCTAATTTTTTTTCGATACATAATTCACGGCTATGCGCCTGGTATTGAAACTTCATCGGAAAAATTTGAGCATCTAGTTAATTTAGGGATGGTTTGCTCGCCTTACATTGCGGCGTCTTTTTTAGTGGCGTTGTTTGGCGGCGTATTAAATACCATTAATAGATTTGCCATGCCAGCGGCGGCGCAGTTAGTATTGAACATTTGTGTCATTATTGCTTTATTTACGGGAGCGCTATTTTTTCCCAGTGCTGCCTATACCATGGCTTGGGGAACGTTTCTGGGCGGATTTATCCAGGTAGCGATTCTTTGGGGAAACGTAAAATTGTGCGGCCTGAACATTGGTTTCGATCTATCTGCCATGACCGATGAGGTAAAACAATTTTTCAAAAAATTAATTTCCGGTGCCATAGGAGCGGGCGTCTGGCAGCTGAACGTATTAATTGATTTTATGGTGCTGTCGTTTCTGCCGACCGGAGCGGTTTCATATTTTTATTATATGGATCACGTCAATCAGATTCCGGTGGGCATACTGGGAATTGCCTTTAGTACTGCTCTGCTTCCGCCGCTAACCAAGGCCGTGCACGCCAAAGACAACAATACTGCTCAAAAGCAAATGAATCTGGGGTTATTATTTGCCTTTGTGTTTACTTTACCCGCTGCTATTTTATTTATTTCGTTGAACGAGCCCATAACGGCGGCCATGTACGGTAGAGGTAATTTCGGTCCGGAGCAGGTAACTGCAGCGGCTCCGGCACTGGCGGCGTTTGCCATCGGATTGCCGTCCTATATGGTGACCAAAGTGCTTACCACAACGTTTTTTGCTCATAAAGATACGAAAACTCCGCTAAATGGAGGCATAATTTCCATCATAACCAATCTTTTGTTTATTGTGCTACTGATGCCGCTCATGAAACATACGGGAATTGCTTTGGCGACGTCTTTGTCAGCCTGGTGCAATGTGCTGTATCTGCTGTTTGCGCTCAAGAAACTTGGAACCATAAAAATTAGCTGCAACACCATAAAAGAGTGTATGAAGCAATTTGTCGTTTCCGCCGCCATGTGTGGATTAATATATTTGATGAACCTATATTATGCGAACTCTTGTTATCTGGCAGGTGGAACCACAAGAAATTTCGTGCTATTGGCGGTAATTGGCATAGGTATAATAGGTTTCTGCATTCTGGGAAAATGTTCCGGAATGTTCGCTTTTTTGTCCGAGATAAAGGAGCTGGAGAAAGTGGAGGAATAGTGGAAAAATAGCGGTGTCATCTCTGGGGAGAAATATATTTAGAAAAAAATTCCAGATATAACAGTCCCATTGTGATGCCAATGGTGCTAAGATAAATTGAGCTGTTGGCGTCTCGTTTTTGGTGTGATTTTTCTGTCCTGATGTCAGCGGCTTTTTTAACGCTATGCCGATGGTGTAATATGAAAATAATTTCCTGGAACGTCAATTCCATTCGGGCAAGAATTGACCCCGTCATAACAGTGCTAAATAAATTTCGTCCGGATGTTCTATTGCTGCAGGAAACGCGGGTGGAAGATCATGCATTTCCGGTGGAATATTTCGAGGATCTTGGCTACAACATCGCTCTAAAAGGCCAAAAGGGGAAGAACGGAGTTGCTATTTTTTCCAAGCACATATTGGAGGAAGTAAACGGTAATTTCTCTTCGGAAGCTCGCTATCTGGAAGCATTTACCGGAGGAGTTTTTGTGGCTTCCGTTTATGTTCCCAACGGTCAGATGATTGGTGCCGAGCAATATCTCCATAAACTGGATTTTCTCCGGGATCTGGAAGAAAAATTCGCCGTTTTCGCTGATGAAATTTTCGTTGCCGGTGGAGACTTCAATGTTGCTCCTTATCCGCAGGACGCGCCAACTCCGGATCATAAGGGAATTATGTGCTCGGAACCGGAGAGGGATCTCATAAAAAACATTCGGGACGCGGGCTTCTCTGATATTCTGGAGCAAAAAGGACGTACCTGGTGGGACTATCGCCGTCCGAGTAATTTTGCGCAGGATGTCGGCTTCCGTCTGGATCATTTTTATTTATCTTCCAAAGCCAATGAGCTTTTTAAAAATGGCGAAGTTATACGTTTTGCCCGAGAACTTCCGCGACCGTCGGATCATGCTCCCATAATTTGCGAGCTAAGCATATGAAATACAAATTAATACAAATTCTAGTATGTATGGTCTCCGGAGCCATTACGCTGCTGATGATCATTCAGTCCATTAAATTTACCCATATCATGGGCGATTCCGGTTTTTGGAAACTTTTTTTCTCATCGATCTGCATTATGCTAATGTTGCTTCTTCCGTTCCCGTGGCCATGGAAGCTTCATACATTCTTCAGGCACAAAGGAAAGTTTCATCTTGTTCCCTACAATTTTGTATATGAAGATTGGCGATTGCTTTTGGATATAAGGGATAAAACTAAAAAGGAGCTGCCGAAATTTAGAGAAATTAATAACGGGAAAATTACATCCTACATCATAAATCTTGAGCGTGCGCAAGAGCGACTGAACTATGTTCTGCCGCAAATTTCTTCCTTGGGCATTCCATACGAGATAATTCCTGCCATTGATGGTAACAAAATACTTTTAGAACCCTCAGATAATGCGGATTTTGTTGTCAACATGGATACCTATAAATATATTTTCCGGATGCAGCCGGAACCGGGCACCATTGGCTGTTCTCTAAGCCATGAAAAAGCGCTGAAGCAATTTTTGCGATCCGACAACGAATTTGCCATTATTTTTGAAGATGATGTGTTTTTTGATCCGCGAAAATTATCGGTGCTAATAGAAGATCTGGTCCAGAAAAAGCACAAATGGGATATAGTTAGTTTTGAATTGAATCATCATGGTCATCCGGTATCGATAGCGGAGCTGCCCTATGACAAGAAATTGGTCCTATACCTGACCAACGTAAAGCACTCGGGAGCTTACATGATAAATCGAAAAACCGCCAACAAATTAATCAAGAATTTTTTCCCCATAGAAATGCCCTTCGATCATTATTTTAGCAGGTCTTGGGAACACGGCATACAATTTTGCGGAGTAGAGCCAAGACCTGGAAAACAGGAGTTCGGAAATTCCCAAATAAAAAATTGCGAAAAGCAGAAAACGAAGTCTTTATTCACAGCAGTTACGAGTTTTTTTTATAATGTTAATTCTTCCATAGCTCATAGCTTATACAATTTTTTTTGTTATTTATTTAGATGGTTTTAGATGTAGGGTATGTATCAGGGGATAGGAAATAATATTTATTCGGTAGCGTCTCGGTCGGTAAAAATGGCGAAGCAGCGGGTATTTATGTCCGTGAGTGTATTTTTGCTGTTGTTCGCGCTGCTGATAGTGCGTCTGGCCTACATCATGATAATAAACGGAAATCAGCAGGACAAATTTTTCGATTCCGTTCCAGCCATAATTTCTCGTTCTGATATAATTGATAGAAACGGCAACATAATTGCCACCAGTTTGCCCACCGTATCGTTGTATGCCTGTCCTCACGAGATTATGGATCTGGACGAAGCCGCTAGCAAATTAGCTAATGTGTTTCCGGATCTGGACGAAAAAAATATCAAGGAAAAATTATCTTCGGCCAGGAAATTTATCTGGCTAAAGCGACATTTATCGCCCAAGAAGGAGCAATTGGTGCTGAACCAAGGTATTCCGGGACTGCATTTTTTTAAAACCGAAAAAAGAGTTTATCCGGACAGAAATCTGCTGGCGCATGTCATTGGTGGAACGGACATTGATAACATGGGCATTGCGGGCGTCGAAAAAGTCTTTGACGAATTGCTGAAATCGTCGAATGCTCCTCTGACTCTTTCCATCGACATGAAGGTGCAGCACGCTGTGCATGACGAATTGCAGAAAAGTCTCGAGGAATTCAGCGCCATTGGCGGTGCAGCCATAGTCATGAAAATATCTACCGGAGAAATTATTTCGATGGTCTCGCTGCCGGATTTTGATCCCAACAAAAACTCAGATCCAACGGATAAAGAGCGTTTCAACATGGTCACTTCGTCCGCCGTTGAGCCAGGATCTTCGGCAAAAATATTCAACACTGCCATGGCGCTGGAAACCGGAAAAATTACTCCATTTACCCAATTTGACGCCAGATATCCCCTGAAAGTCGGTAAATTTATCATACACGATTTTAAGGGACAGGCGAGGTTTCTATCGGTCGAAGAAATTTTAAAATACTCTTCCAATATTGGATCCGCAAAAATCGCGCTGGAGGTCGGAGCGAGCGCCCAGAAACAATTTTTCAAAAAGATCGGACTGCTGGATCCGGTATACTGCGAGCTGAGCGAAAGCCAGCACCCTCTCTATCCGCGCCAGTGGAGCGACGTGAGCGCCATGACCATATCGTTTGGCCACGGCATAGCGTTGAGTCCACTGCACCTTATCAGCGTTTTTTCCGGATTGCTGAACAATGGACTGCTGGTTCCACCTACACTTCTCAAAAAAGAAAGGGCTCTCTCGGAAAAAGCAATTATATCTCCGGAAGTATCGTACCAACTGAAAGCACTGCTGAGAATCAATGTTACCGAGGGGAAACATAAACTCGCCGACGTGCCTGGATATTGCGTCGGTGGAAAATCCGGAACAGCAGAGAAACTCAAAAAAGGACATTATATGAAGAACGCTAACTACTGCGGGTTCATCGGAGCATTCCCCATGACAGATCCGTTGTATGCCGTGTATGTGCTGCTGGACGAGCCAAAAGCATCAGCCAAAACCTACGGATACGCCACTGCCGGCTGGAATGCAACCCCAACAGCGGCGAAAATCATTCACAGAATCGGTCCGCTGCTGGGCGTTATGGCAATTTCCACCGAAGAACCCGACTGGAAAAAAAAGCTGAAGATACCATAGACTTTATTATAAAATTCCAGATATCAACGT
>JAITAC010000089.1 GCA_031284345.1 Holosporaceae bacterium
ATGATTGGCAGCGGACACGATGCCTGCTGTTTCCATCATATCTACGATTCTAGCGGCTCTATTGTAGCCTATTTTCAGGTGACGTTGTATAAAACTTGTGGAAACTTTTCCTTCTCGAAAAATTAAAGAGACCGCTTCCTTATACATAGGATCGCCATCTTCTCCATTATACATCATTTCGTCATTTTCTGCATCTTCATCTTCATCGAGGATAGTTTCGATGTAGTGTGGTTCGCCTTGTGCTTTCAGATGCTTAGCCACATCTTCCACTTCGTTATCGCTCACGAAAGGACAATGTATGCGGGTCGTACGTCCACCTGAGGCCATGTAGAGCATATCTCCCTGTCCCAGTAGCTGTTCCGCTCCCTGCTCTCCGAGGATGGTACGGCTATCGATCTTCGAGCTCACCTGAAAGCTGATTCTCGTGGGAAAATTAGCCTTGATGGTGCCGGTTATGACGTCAACAGACGGACGCTGTGTGGCCATTATCAGATGAATCCCCGCAGCACGAGCCATCTGCGCCAATCGTTGTACGGTAATTTCTATATCCTTTCCGGCGACCAGCATTAGATCTGCCATTTCGTCCACAATAACGACGATGTAGGGCAATTTTTCCAGGTTCATCGACTGATCCTCATAAATAGGCTCTCCGGTTTCCATATTGAAGCCGGTTTGAACGCGCCGCGTTATTTCTTCGCCGGAATTGTGCAACGAAGAGAGCTTGGAGTTGTATCCTTCTATGTTCCTAACTCCCAATTTCGACATGGATTTATAGCGAGATTCCATCTCCCGCACTGCCCACTTCAGCGCCACAACGGCTTTTTTCGGATCCGTAACCACCGGAGTCAGTAGATGCGGAATATCATCGTAGACAGACAACTCAAGCATCTTCGGATCTATCATGATGAATTTACACTCCACCGGAGATAATTTGTAGAGCAGCGACAATATCATGGCGTTTATGCCAACGGACTTGCCGGATCCGGTCGTACCGGCAATGAGCAGATGTGGCATTTTTGCTAAATCCGCCACAATGGCTCCACCGGATATGTCTTTTCCCAATGTTATCGGCAAGGCGCCGGCGGATTTTTTATAGACGCTGGACTCCAGCAGCTCTCGCAAAAACACCGTCTGACGTTTGGTGTTGGGTAACTCTATCCCCAGCGCATTTCTGCCGGGAATAACGGCAACTCGGGCAGAAATAGCACTCATGTAGCGCGCAATGTCGCTGGACAGTCCTATGACACGGGAAGATTTTATGCCGGCCGCAGGTTTGAGCTCATAAAGCGTTACCACCGGCCCCGGACTCACTCCGGAAATCTCTCCCCTAATGCCAAAATCACTGAGCACACTCATGAGATTGGCCGATCGCTCCTCCAACTCCGCACTACTGAGCTTCTCTTCGGAATTTTTCGGCTCCCGCAACAATAACACCGGCGGTAAAATAAATTTCACCGCACGACCTCCAGAAGGCGTTTTTTCTCCCGATTTGGAAGAATTTTTTTTCTCCCGAACTATAGCATCTTCAGCAATATCTTCGCTCCCGGTAATGGCTGACTTTATCTCGCTTATTTTTTCCAAAAACTCTTCCGCATTTACCTTATGTTTAAATTGCAAAAGAAAACGAAACGGCTTTAGCAAATCCGGCGGTCGAATGCGAAGCGCATGCAGCAACGTTACCAGAAAAATAATGCCGATCAACGCCGCCAACACCTGGTCAGCGTACTTAAAATTAATTAAATGCTGCCGACGCTTCAGAATTTCAAAAAGCCAGGCCCCAATTATGCCAACTTTCTCGGACGATGCACCATAATAAAACGCCCCACCAACAGATGCAGATACACAGGCCATCATACAGGATATAATCTTCCAAAAAGAAACCTCATGATGGCGTATCATTTGATATCCAAACGATAACAGTACGACCGAAAAAATATAAGACGATATGCCTAAAAATTGCATCAGGACGTCAGCATAATAACTGCCGGGAAATGATAATATATTCGACGGAATTCCATCAATGGCAGTGTTCAGTGACGGATCCTCCGGACAATAGGATGCCAACGCCACAATGGTAGCCAATGCCATAAAAAAAATAACCGTGCCAAACAGCTCCACCAAATGCCAATACACATTTGAAATTAATTCAAAACATACATCAAGATAGCGTCTTTTTTTATTCATTGTCTCGCTGCGCTAAATTATAAAACATCCATTTTTATGTCACATATGAGATTATTACACGGAACACTCTGCAACTCCGTCTCGAAAAGTACTTTCTGATTCGGCAACAGCTTGTTATACATTAGATCGTGGGTCCAGACTTTTCTATAGGGCGCTTTGGAAGTTTGATCATCGCTTTTTAATGATATTACAAGGCTTGGCATAATTTGCACGTCGTTGGAAACGTTTATGAGCTCTCCCTTCAGTCCCATATATAACTTGTCGCTCTTCCGCACAAAAAAATTCGATACGTTCTGGATGGTAAATATTTTTTTCGTGTCACGCGGACCAATGTTAAAAAAATCATAAAAACAAACCGCCGGCGGCCAAATTTTGATTACGATGTTCTTGGTGAAAAATAAAGAAAATAACGATACAAATACCGTAAACCAAAATAAGATCCATTTTATTATGTACCCAACGTGATTTTTTTTGCTTAGCGCTGAATCGTCCACAAAACTCTGCTCCCATGTGGTGGAACACAGTGCACAACGAACCATCTTGCTGTCGCCAATGGCGTTCGGCTGAACCGAATATTTACAATGACACTCCGGACATGTAACAATCATGTAATATTCCTAAGCTACATTAACCATATATTAACATAAAAAACAGACAATTAATAGCGCCGCAGATGACAAAATCAGATATCCGAAAAATCTGCCGCCACAGTTATCACCCTACGGGTTCTGGAACATCCTGATTCTGAGGCTTATTTCACATATTTACACCCAAAACTTGTGCGCCACGGGAACGGACATGGATTATACCAGATTCCATCAGCGATTAGCCATTGTCCGTCTGGCAGCGCTTGGTACAGAGCGCCTTCCTAAAACAGTTTAGCTAATCCAAAATGAGATCTGGTATTATATTTACAATTTTCTCCTCCTTCCACTTTTCCCTCTTCTTCCTAATATCGGAGTTGTGCCACATGGACGAGAGTTATATTTACAATTTTTTCTCTTTTTTCCCCTCTAATCAAGTTGTGCGCCGGCACCTTTTCCACCAGATACCATGATATCAGGAAAATGTAAAATTTCCGTTAACGGCGAAATTTTTTATAAGTTAACGAATTTTTAATATATTTTTGATACGATGATATGTGTGGGAATCTGTGCCGCGTGCCGCAGGAATGGGAGAGAACCGCGTGCCTCGGGGTAGGAGAGGGAAAAAATCGCGCGCCACGTGGATGGGGGGAGAGAGCCACACACCGTTGGAGAGGGGAAAGCCACATATTATACCAGATCCCATTTTGAATTATCCAAACAACTTGCGGAATGCGTGCTGTATCAGTCGCTGTCCAGTCGACAATGGCAAATCAGAGATGGGATCTGCTATTAGGACATCATTTTGAATGATCCTGTATTTTACAAGGTTGGTCGATCCGATTTCATTTATGCCCATCTCCACTTGGCGCGCGGAACAGATTCCCACACATATCATGGTAGCAAAAGCATCTTAAAAATTCGTTAATTTATAGAAATTTTTCGCCGTTAACGGAAATTTTACATTTTCCTGCTATTATGGTAACTGGTGGAAAAGGTG
>JAITAC010000116.1 GCA_031284345.1 Holosporaceae bacterium
CAATAATAACGATTTCCTCGACATTGTCACCCCTACATAAACTATTACGGCTTATCATAACATTATCGGCAAATCCTTGCAAGACTAAATCGCTATTTAATAGTGGGATTTGGTATAAGATTAATTTATAAAAAAAATACCGCCGTGAGGAAGAGGATTTCTGTGCCGCAGCAATGCTGAACTTTCATGCAGCTAAATTCATCCGCTGATTTTCAGAAGTACAAAGCCTATCTTGGATAGTTTATACTGAGACTTGCTATCATTACGGGACTGTTGGGATCCAAGAATTCTCTACGACAAAAGCGTTTTCGACACAAATGCCTCCAGAATAAAATTCTAGACATCAACAATCCCATTATCAAAGATCATCTTCATCCAAAACTCTCGCCAATACTCGATTTCGAAAGAATTCTATAAAATTGCCTTCTAATCGAAAAAACAATGGCCTGTGTTATTATAGCAGATCCCATCTCTGATTTGCCATTGTCGACTGGACAGCGACTGATACAGCACGCATTCCGCAAGTTTTTTGGATAATTCAAAATGGGATCTGGTATTATCTCCTCTTTACAACAGTAGTAGTAGTAGTAGTCTTTGGCGCCGTCGTTGTAGTTGTTGTTGGCGCCGTCGTTACTGTTGTTTTCGCTGATGCTGCTGCTTGTGCCGCTGTTTGAGCTGCTACGTTAGCTACCGCTGCTTGAGTCGCTGCTTGAGTCGCTGTTTGAGCCGCTACTGCTTTAGTTGCATCCGCTTGAATCACCGCTTGTTGAGCTAGTATAGCATGAGACGTCGCAGCCGTTGCCGCAGCTTGAGCCTCTATCGCTGCTTGTTGAGTTGTAGTTGCCACAACTGGCTGCGCTGCCACAACTGGCTGTGCAATCGGCTGTGCAATCGGCTGTGCAATCGGCTGCACGATCTGCTGTGCAATTGGCTGCGCAATTGGCTGCGCAATCTGCTGCATTGCCGCCTGTTGCTGTGCTTGCGCTCTTTGGGTTAGTGCCATTGCTACTTTGTTTTTTAATTCTAGCAAACTATTAACAAAATAAATTGAATACTCTACTATTGGCGACATGCCTACTGCCGTCTGTTGTGCTATCCGCTGCGGCAAAATTATTGAGTTTACAGTTTGTTCAAATGCAGACAGTGCCGTCGTAAATTTACTAAAAACGGTTTGATCCTTGAATGCCACATGCGCCATCGATCCTGCACTATAGAGGTTGCAGGCTTGGTTATAGGCTGCCGTTGCTGCTACTATGGAACCCGCTACTTTCAATACTTTTTCCGACTGAACGTCATCTCTTTCGGACTGACTGATGTCAAGCGCTGCCTTGGCTGCATTGTCAAGATATGTGTTAAAAGCATTAAACTCACCTTTTCCAGATGTGCCAAATACAGCAATCGAGTCCGTAGAAGGGGAAGACAATGACTTAATAGCATTTAGATAAGCTGTTTGCAGAGTTTTTGCTTGCTTCTTGAGATTTTTCAGTGACGTCTCAAGATTCTTGAAAGAAGTCTTGTGGTCGCCCCATGTCGACTGAAAAAGCGACGATACCGCCGTATTACCACGCGAAAATATCCACGCTTCAACATTGTCGCTCATTTCAAACGCAAATAATGCTGCTAACGTGGCTCCTATTATTAACTTTTTCATCTATTCCTCCTAACTTAATATAATCACTATAAATATAAAATGTTAAAAAAGTATTAATATCTGAAAAAAAATAAAAAATATCGCAAAAATATTTATCCTCAAAAATTAGAAGTTTTTTTCAAAACAAAATATTATGGAACCATTTGGATTTGAGCTTTTTTTGCAATAGTAGAAAAAATCAAACGAGGAGCCAAATATACAAATATTTGCGCCCATAATTCTGGCGCGTCAGTCCAATACAAATGCCTATAGTCCCAATATGATCTCCCGCATACCGAATATCAACGGCTCCATTGGACAATAGTTTCGCAGCTATCAGCATCGGAAAGCATATACCACCCGATCCAGCATTTGCAAATCCTTTTCCACCGATATGCTTCCGTAACCCACCGCCTCCAGAATGCGAGCGACGTCAACAGCTTGATCGCACCCTATCTCCAAAAATATCATGCCGCCTTTTTTTAAAATTTTTTGGGACACTTGCGCGATTTGAACATAGGCGTCCAATCCGTTCGCTCCACCATCCAGCGCTTCCGGCGGATCGTATTTCCGGACACTCTCCTCCAGCAGAGCGATATCCTGGGTCCTTACGTAGGGCGGATTGCTGACAACAACGTCACAGGGCGCTGTCATAATGTCCAACGGATCATTCCAGCTGGCGTTCAAAAACGTTGCCCCCTTAACTCCCAGCATTTGCCGATTGTGAATGGCAACGTCCACCGCCTTTGCGCTTATGTCAATCCCAATGCCAGTGGATTTTTTAAATTCATGCAACAAGCTAAGTAAAATGCATCCGCTGCCGGCGCCAAAATCGAAAAATTTCAGTTGATCCGCCGGATTGAAATGCCGCAGCACCAGCTCTATGATCAATTCCGTCTCCGGCCTCGGATCCAAAACGCTTTCGTTCACAAAAAAATCGTACTTCCAGAAAGATTTTCTATGGATAATCTTGGAAATGGGCTCTTGGGCTTCATATCGGCATAACATATTAATAAAGCAAGCATGCTCCTCCGGCGTAAAAAATAGCTCGCTTCCGTGAAAAAACACATTCTCATAGGAAGTTCCTTTAAGATGAGCGATTATGCGTCTGATATCCCGAATGGAATTTCCATCTGCGTGCCTCTTTAATAATGTATCTATATTTATTGCGTTTTCCATACCAGCCCTATGGCGACATAAGCGACGGAGGAAGAAGCTCTAGCTGGTAATCGCGTTCAAGCAGTTCCTTCAGATATTTTGCCTTTTTTATGAATGATGCGTCTGTTTTTTTATCCATTTTTTTCAGACTGCTCTCCAGAAACTCGTGGGCTTTTCGATAATTTTTCTGAAGCATGTATTCACGGGCCAGCATCAGCAGCGACACGCCTTCGCGTCCTTTTTGTCCATAGGCTTTGGCCAGCAATCGGAATACGTTTTCGTTCAGACAATCCACATATTTGGCCGATTCCAGAATGGAGATCGCCGTATCAATATTCTTCCCCAATTCCAGCAGAGCGTTGGCATAGTCTATTTTTATCAGCGTATTGGTACCACTATTGCAGATGGTCTCGTATATTTTTACGGCTTCCGCTATCTTGCCTGATTCATATAGCATTTGGGCCATCGCTTCTTTGTGGTAGATGTCGTTGGAGGCGGCCAATCCTTGCATAATCTGCAATGCATTCGCCGTCTTGCCGATTTTATGCAAATAAATGGCCTTTATATAAGGATCTGTCGGCATTAGCGATCTGCAATCTATCGGCTTCAAATAGGCTTTTAGCTTGGCTATAAGTCGGCTGTATTTCCCGGCCATTTTTTCATCGACGATCCGTCCTTGTTTCTGCGTGCAAAATTTTCTCATGGCTGAAATTCTAGTGGTGGCCGGCGGATGCGACCTTACATAAGTAGGTAAATTGGAGCCTCCGTTCAGAATGTCCATGTGATCAAATTCGTAAAATACCTCCATCAATACTTCCGGCGAATAATCCATCTTCAGAAGATAGGATGCGGCAAGAGCATCTGCCGCAAATTCCTCATCCCGCGAGTACTTGAGAAAAAATCTCTCGTCTGACATGGCGTATCCTAACATAATGGCCATAGCGTCCGGTGACCCAGAAAGCGTCGCTCCTATTATGGTGGCAATCATGGCGGCCATAAGATTCATGCTCCTGGTTTGCATTACCCGCATAAGTCGATCCACATGCCCCGCCGCTATGTGCGCCGTCTCGTGACACAAAACCCCAACAATATGTAGCGGATTCTTGAATTTTAACAATAACCCCGAATGAATAAAAATATGCCCGTTGCCAACGGTAAACGCATTTATACTATTGGAATTTATTACATATATTCTCACACACTCCGGATTTAATCCCGCTACTCTAAATATAGGCTTCGCCATTTCGGTTAGCGTCTCTTCAATTTCGGCGTCGCGGATAATCGTAATCTCCTCTTCCTTGCCGCTTACGGCAAAAAATACCGAAAACATAACAATCGCCCCAATAAATTTCATGATGTTAGTTGATTCCCCTTATTTGGTTTATGGTTGCCAGCATATCTGATGCCGTTTCAACCATATCATCGTTTTGGTAAATATATTGAAAACAAAAACGGTACGATAGATCTTTTTCCGCCATCGCTAGACGATTGATTATGACCTCTTCGGAATCCATTTTGCGCGATCTTATGCGCTGCTCCAGAACCTCCATCGATGGCGGCGTAATGAAAAAACCAAAAACATTATGAAAAAATATTTTTTGGATTTTTAAAAATCCCTGCCAATTGATTATCAATATAATATCACATCCGGCATTGATTTTTTCAAAAATGCTCGACGCCAAAATGCCGTAATAATTTCCGTAAACTTCGGAAAATTCTACAAAATCATCGTTTTTTATGTGATTCATAAAATCCTCTCGGGAGATGAAAATATAATCGATACCGGGAATTTCATTGCTCCTCATGGGACGTGTGGTGCAGGTTATTATCTTCGATAAGGAATCATCAATTTTCAAAATCTCGTCTACCACAGACGTTTTTCCCACGCCAGATGGGCCAGAAACTACAAATAAAAATCCTTTTCGCATGTATAATAGTCCCAATAATTTCAGATTATCATAGCACAGAGTAGACTACTGGAAAATAACAAGGCTAAAAGACTTCCATCTCGCTCTCCCACGGATTCTACAACACATTGATTCTGAAATGTATTTTTGCTTTTTTATCGGTTTTTTTTATGGAGTTTTAAACTCCTGGTGTGCGCCGACGCCTCTTCCACCAATTCGCATAATAGCAGAAAAATGTAAAATTTTCGTTAACGGCGAAATCTTTTTATAAATTAACTTAGCACACTACGGATTACAGCAGACCTTGATTCTGAGACTTATTCTCCATATTTATTATATTTATAGTCCTTCCTGTGGCACGCGACACATATTCCTAATATAGCCCTGTCCTTCCGCACGCATTCATATATGGACTCCTGGCTGATGCAAATTCCCTCAAGTTTGAGGCGACCTGAAGTCTGTTCCGGACTCCAATCCTGACCCACACAATTCAGCACACGAGCCTTTAGATCACCACTCATTTTCTTCGGAATTTTGCTGGCAGAAGACCGCCGTGCAGACGATTTCTCATGGGCTAATTTAAAATCATAGCTATAACTCTTTG
>JAITAC010000123.1 GCA_031284345.1 Holosporaceae bacterium
ATTGCTGCAGCCCCTGAATGGTAAAGGCGGCGGCGGAGCATCCTCCGCCCAGGGCGGCGGCACTGGCCAAGATAAAATCCCTGATGCTCTACAAAAAATCTGCAACGCGGTGGTGTAGATAAAGGAATTTTTGAAGAGGTTTGGAATGCTAATTTTCTCTGAAATTTGAGCTGGTGCCGAACCTCGGAGTCGAACCAAGGACCTACTGATTACAAATCAGCCGCTCTACCAACTGAGCTAGTTCGGCATTTTATCTAGACTCCATTATTGCATCACACATAGACGAGCAGATCATTAATATTCAGTAAGAATCAACGTATTATCCTTCAAAGCTGCATCTTCTACAATGCTCTGCGACAAATGTAACTATACCTGCACGATGAACGAGTGTCAAATATTTTGTGCCTCACCTTCCGGACGCCATCCGAGGTTTTCTTCGATCGACATGTTTTTTCTACCCTCGATTGCAACCATGATGCATTTCATAATTGAGAGGGCATTCGCTATTGAATGGGCGCCTTCTCTTTTTTAATTAAATTCTAATCCATAGTTCGCGTTACTATCGTTGCATATCAACTGACTGAAAAAAACCTTCCATTTCGCCTATCTTCTCTCAAATAACAACCTATTAGCTAATCCATAGTTCGCGTTAATTGTTCCTCTATCGCCGCTACAAAAGCATGAAGTGGTACAACAAATTGGTGTGAAAACGCTCAAATTTTGCCATGCAAAATTTCCAGAGCCCGCAGAGCTCTCGGCGTTGGATGGCAGAGCGGATCGGTTGTGAGCTCGTATTTTTCGTAAAACTCATCCACAAATTTTTGAGCCCGAAGATCCGTCACTGGAGGTCTTTCTTCCGTTCTTATTCTTTGTGTAGCTTTATCATTGAACTCTCTGTTACCTTTGTGGGTCCAGCGTACTGGTTTTCCTGTAGATAAACGAGCATCTAGGTCACTCATTTGGTTGATGATCAGAGTTTTTCCATAAAGCTGCACACCGATGATGTTGTATACTTCTTCAGGATCGTTCCATATGTGATCAATGGCTACCCAGGCAAGTTTAAGAGCCATATCTTCACTAAAGTCGTTCCGGTTACCAATGTCTGTGGTTACGGCTCTAAATTTAGACGGCCCATAACCCATTGGATGAAATACTAATCCAAAATGATTTTTTACTTGCTCGCCGAACTGCCTTGCCTCCGCTTCAGTGGCTCCGTTCAGAGAGGCACCAATGGATTGTTTTATGTCCGCGTGTATTTTATCAAAATCAGAAAACAGCAGCTCCTTCATAAACGGATTTTTTGTATAGTCATTGACGTATGTTAACTCCTCTCCATTAAATCCAAGTATTTCATAAAATCCATGCCTTAACTCATGTGACAGAATGCAATCTGCGCCGAATGTCATGGTGGTTAACCCGAGAGTTGATGGCGCGCTGCCCTTCTCAAGAAAACAGGTCAGTGCTTCGAGTTGTCGAAGAGGATCCAACTGCACATAAAAATCTGGGTAAGACGTATGTGCAGCGACTCCATCGCTAGACATGAAATATAGTTTGTGATTGGCAATGCGTGTCTCCACGTATTCGTTGACAGCGAGAAATATTATTAGCGATTCTCTCATCGATTTGGAACACATGCATGACTCAATAATCTTTAGAAGATTAGCAATATATCTGTCTTTATCAATTCCCGCATCAAAACTGAAGAGAGGTGAATTATTCCAAAAAAAGTCAGCTCTTCCGGTAAAATCTGAGTTTTTTAAAAGATTCCCCCATGAATTGTGCAAAGTATTATTGTTGTCGGGAGTTATGGGCATAAGATCGCGATAGAATTTCACGGCATTGTGGGACAGCATTTTCTTCGCTTCCATATTTCTCAGAATACTATGAGCAGTTATTACTCTCACATTCTCTGGAGAAAAACCGACGAAAAGATCCTTGGGCAAGCTAGAAAACAGTTCTGAGGATATCTGTTCGGAAAATTCGATCCAATTTTTTTCACAGCTTTCAGTATAAATTTCGGCATATATGAAATTATCTCGGTCGGGAAGCGGTTTGAGATCGAGATTGAGTTTTACGACGCTCGCATATTCCATGAGCGGAGCCAATATGAGCTCGGTCATTTCAATTTCTATGCATTCCGCCACATAAGAGTGCAATAAATTCGCTTCCACCATATACCTGATATACGCAGCGATGACGTTATATGTACCCTGAAGGGTTTCATCCACATCGAATTTTTCATCGAAACACTTAAGCATTGCACTGCTTTGGGAAGATGCAAAATTTTTTGAGTACAATTCCTGCAACTTTTGCCTAATTTCTGCCTTTATTTTCCTGCGATAATCCCTAATTTCTTCCGTTTCCACCGCTTTGATTTCTAGAATTTTCCCATCCAGGGATCTTTTTATTTCTTTCACATGATGAAACTTATGAGCGATATTTTGTTCTTCCAGCGGCAGTAGATCCATCGCGCAAGATACGCTCGTTGCGAAAGCAAGCACTGTCGTGAGTAATATTTTTTTCATTTTCTCTCCATTTTTTTTATAACGTCTGACGATAGAGAATATAGGACATTTCGCATCAATAGTAAATATGAGATTATTGCCACATTCGCGCGCTCTCTAGATTTTTCCGCTTTTTTTGAAGTTTGGGGTATATTTTTTCAAAATTATGGACAATATTAACGAAATTTTAACCATTATGTATTACGTCGTAATTAATTTAATTGCCATCAAGACAAATAGATTTCCCAGCGAGCAAAGTTCCCAAGAAAATGAAGGAAGCGCTAGAAAGGTTCATTTTTGAGCGTTTGCGTCTTGATTGGAGTCCAGAATAAATTTCTGGACGCTTGAAACTTAAGGGCATTTGCGTTAGTCATGAAACCATATATAAATATGTCAAAACAGATAGATTGGCTGGAGGCTCTCTGTACGAGCATCTGCGCCATGGTGGTAGGAAATACAAAAAACGATGCGGGAAAAGCGCCGGCGTCCGACATATTCCGAATCGCGTTGATATTGCAGAGCATCCGCCGATCGTCGATGAAAAATTGCGCATCGGCGATTGGGAGGGCGACACCGTCGTAAGCACCAGAACCCGCGCTCATCTCGTGACTTTGGTCGAGCGTCGTTCAAAATTTTTATTAGTCAGAAAAATCTGGAAAAAAACCATGGAAAACACCAATTGTTAACTTGTTGAAAAAATACAAAAAATTTGTTAAAAGCATCACTTTCGACAACGGAACGGAATTCGCAGGGCATGGCGAAATCGCCAAGAAATTAAAGACTGAAATTTATTTCGCAAGGCCGTATAAGTTCTGCGACAGAGGACTCAACGAACACACGAACGGACTTATCCGTCAGTATCTGCCTAAAACATTCGATTTCAAGGACGTCATGGATAAAAAAATTCGAGAAATTCAAAATTTGCTAAACAATCGACCGAGAAAAGTGCTAAACTTCCGTACGCCATTCGAGGTTTTCTTTCAACGCGTTTTCTCTATCGTCGATTGTGACTTTGATGCATTTCAAAATTGAGAAGGCGCATCATAAAAATATAAACACACTTTATTAAAAATTATTACATAATAGCGGTTACCACTAAAAACGAACTCTGTTTTTCG
>JAITAC010000128.1 GCA_031284345.1 Holosporaceae bacterium
AAATCTTCATACGTTTTCTCGGCAATGTTGTAGAGACGAGCAAAAAATTTCAGATGTTCTTCTACGGATAGATCCGCATATAAGCTCTGCTGCTGCGGCATATATGCGATTTCTGGGCGAATTTCAGAAAATGGTACTGGCTTTTCCTGCAGAAAATATGTGATTTCTCCGGCGTCTTTTTTCAGCAATGATATCATGAGGCGCAGCAGTGTAGTTTTCCCGGCTCCGGCCGGACCAATTATGCCATGCAGAATTCCGTCCTGAAAAGTCAGAGATACATCTGCAAGCGCTTTCGTACTGCCAAAAGATTTGCTGACACCAGAGACTCTAATCATTGGATAAAATTCCACTGAAGGATGTTTCGAGCGTCATTCCGGGCTTCAACGTTTGGTTTTCGTTGTTGAATTTTACCTTAACACCGTATACCAGACGCGTTCTTTCTTTTCTCGTCTGCACATTTTTCGGCGTAAATTCCGCTTTTTCGTTTATTTTTATTATGGTTCCGGGAAAAAAATTTTCGGGAGATTCCGAAAGATAGCATTGCACCGTATCGCCGATTTTCAGCTGATAAATTAAATCGTGTTCCACGTAAAAATAGACCCAGACGTCGCTTAAATTGGCAATTGATACGATATTGCTTCCGGGCGAAACGAATTCTCCTTCTTCTTTGAACTTGGTCATTATTGTTCCATTGAGGGGGGATCTTATTTCGCACCATTTAAGGTACAGATCATTATCCTTTTTCGCTCTTTCGATGCGTTCATGTTGCTCGGTCGCGATATGTCCGTTTTTGACCAATTTCAGGGAGCGCTCGTAGTCGCTGTTCAGTTGCTTTGAAGCAATTTGATAAACCTCGTCGTCCAATTTTACAACGATTTCTCCTTTTTTTACGACATTACCCTCTTCGGCTCCAAAGTAAATTATGTTCGACGCGATTCTCGAAGACAAAATTATTTTTGTCACCTCGAGAGTTCCGGCGTACATAAATTTTTTATTTTCCAGCTGAAAACTATCAAAGATTTGGCATAGCTGTACTTTGTATTTGTTGCACAGCGCAAAAACCGCAACGGCGCCAATTAGAATAATCGCAGTTTTTTTCACTTCTGCGCTCCTCCTCGAAAAAAAAATCGCTTGGATATGGGCGTACCATATATGATAACATAAGTTAGCGCACTATTTTCTAAATAACAATATTTCCACCGGACCTCCTCTAGCGGATTTTGGCACATCATGATTTCAGAGACTCATTGATATTTGGTGATTTATGCGGAAATATTGTGGGATCGGAGCAGTAATTTCCAAATTTAATTCCCGAATAGATACTTTGTGGGCGTGCAGAAATAATTCTCTCTGCCGGAGGTCACCATTGTATTTTTTGTCCCCCAATATGGGAGCGTTGAGAACTGTTGCGCAGTGGATTCTCAGCTGATGCTTGCGTCCGGTGAAGGGCTTTAGTTCCAGTAGCGCGTATTGTTCCGCAGATTTCAAGCAGCGGTAGTGGGTTACGGCGCGTAAATCGACGCCGCGGCTATTGGGTAAAAAATCATCTATTTTTCCTTCTTCCGCTTCTGAAAAACTGCGATTTGCACAATTTACTACGGCGAGATATGTTTTTTTGATTTTATTTTCCCGAAATAGTTCCGTTAATTTTCTTGCCATGATCTGATTTTTGGCGATGAGCAGAATTCCAGAGGTATCTTTATCAATGCGATGTACTAGCCGACATTCGCAGTGCCGTTGCGTCTGATATATTTTCAGGAATGTCTCGACGCAGATGCTCACCTTTGTTCCGGACTGCACTGCCAATCGAGGGGGCTTATTTATGGCCACCAGATCGTCGTTTTCGAAAATTATCATGCATTCAAATTGTTGCAGCAATTTTTTATTGTGGGCGGATTCTAAATTTGGCAGTTCAGATTTTTTTTCGTCCGCCGCCATGACGATGTAAATTGCCAAAACGTCGCCGGTGTGCAATCGATCTGAGCCGGACACTTTTTTCCCGTTGACCTTTACTCTATGGGTGCGAAAAATTTTCTGCAGGAACACATAGCTCAAGTCTTGGCACAAATTTCGCACCACCCTATCGGCTCTGGTGCCGTCTTCTTCTGCAGTGACGATATGTTTCACGAATATTTCCCTCTAAAATTTTCTAGATGGCGGTCAGCATCGCATTTAGAGCTGCTTCCGCCTTGGATTTTGACGCTCCGCCTCCCTGGGCAAACGCCGCTCCACCGCCTCCTTTTCCCCCGAGTACATCCAGACCTATTTTCAGGATATCTCCGGCTCGAAACCGAGATTGCAGATCAGAACTCACGGTTACGGCTATGTAGGTTTTATCGCTGTCGGAATCTCGAGAAACCAAAAGACCAATGGTGCCGCAGGAATATTTCGCTTTTATAATATCGCAGAGCGCCCGCAAATCTTCCATAGTATAATCGTCCAGAAGAGCGGAAAAAACTGCCGCGGCAGATTTTTGTGCAAATGTTAAGTTGGCGATGGCGGTTTTTTGCTTTTGGGCAGAAATCTCATGATTTCTTTTTTTCAGTTCCGCCACTAGATCTGATATTTTTTGCGGCAGCTTTGCGGGAGTGCATTTCAGTTGCAGTGATGCTTTTTGCAGTAATTCTTCAATTTCGCCTAGGTAATTCAAAATACTTTCGGAAGTTATGGCTTCGATTCTTCGTAGACCGGAACCAATGCTGGCCTCGGATAAAATTTTGAACAATCCGATTTCGGAGGTATTGGAAACGTGAGTGCCGCCGCATAATTCAAACGAAATTTTAGAATCGTGACAAGATTTTGTGGAAGTATCGGAATCGCCAACGCAAATAGTGCGCACCGAATCTCCGTATTTCTCTCCGAAGAGGGCGGTGGCGCCGGAGTTTATTGCTTCATTGCGAGACATTTCCCGATGAGATACCACTCGATGTTCAGATATCCAGGCATTTACCAAAGCCTCAATTTTCTTTAGATTTTCCGGGGAAATGGCGGAATTATGAGAGAAATCAAAGCGCAATCGTTCATCGTCCAGATAGGACCCCCGCTGAGCGACGTGATCCCCTAGAATCTGCCTAAGAGCCGCGTGCAGCAGATGCGTCGCCGTATGATTCGCCATGATTTTCCCGCGCCTCTCCGCATCAATTTTCAGATGCACAACGCTGGAAATCGCAATATTTCCGCTCAGTAATGTTCCTTCGTGAGCTATCAATGTGTCGCAGAATTTAACGGTGTTGGTAACTTGGAAGACGCCGTCTGGAAACTCTATAATGCCGCGATCTCCACATTGACCACCGCATTCGGCGTAGAAAGGAGTGGATTCCACCACCAAGTAGGCTTTTCCGGCAAATAGTTCAGAAATTTCTTCTTCGTTCTGTACGATAGCCACAATTTTGCTGAAGCCAGAAAATTGTTCGTAGCCAATAAAATTAGTTGGAGCAAGCTTTTTTTTCAGGGAAAGCCAAATTTCCTGCTGCTTTAATTCGCCGGAACCGGCCCATTTGGCGCGATTCCTTTGTTTTTCGAGAGATTCTTCAAAGCCTTCTAGATCTACGGAAATATTTTCAGTTTTCAATATGTCCTGCGTAAGATCCAGTGGGAATCCGTAGGTATCGTATAATTTGAACGCAATTTCTCCGTCCAACTGTCCGCCGGTTGGTATGTTTTTTATGTCCTGCTGCAAAATTTTCAGTCCCCGCTCCAACGTATCCAAAAATTTTTCCTCCTCCGAGTGTATCATGGACGCAATGGTGAATCTGGCCTTCTCCAGTTCCGGATAGGCCTGTTTCATGGTGTCGATGAGCACTCCGGACAGCGTAGACAAAAACGGCTCTCTTATGCCAATGATATGGCCATGGCGCATCGCTCGTCGGAGAATGCGTCGCAGCACGTAGCCGCGCCCTTCGTTGCTAGGCACGACGCCGTCCGCCATCAGGAACGAAATTGAACGAATGTGATCCGCAATAACCTTGTAGGACGGATACGTAGTTTCATAATTTGTACCGGAAATGTCCCGTATGGACGAAATAATATGTCGAAAAATATCAGTTTCATAATTGTCGTGTAGCCCTTGCATTACACTGGATATCCTCTCCAGTCCCATGCCGGTGTCTATCGATTTATTTTTCAGCGGAATCCTCTTGCCGCCGGCAATTTGCTCAAATTGCATAAACACTATGTTCCAAATTTCTATATAGCGATCGCCGCCTTCGTCTGGAGTGCCCGGCATGCCTCCGAAAATATCAGTGCCATGGTCGTAGAAGATCTCGCTGCAGGGACCGCAGGGACCAGCGTCCCCCATAGACCAAAAATTGTCGCTGGTGGAAATAGGAATTATCGTGACGTCTCCGGCGATTTTTTCCCACAGCCCCTTCGCCTCTTCGTCAGTGTGATAGACCGTCACCAGTAGGTTCTCTGGAGAAATGCACAGCTCCTTCGTAAGAAAAGTCCAGGCATAGAAAATAGCCTCCTCCTTAAAATAATCCCCAAAAGAAAAATTCCCCAGCATCTCAAAAAATGTGTGATGACGCGCCGTAAAACCAACCTGATCCAAATCATTGTGCTTGCCTCCGGCCCGAATGCACTTCTGGGAAGTGGTGGCTCTTTTGTAGCTGAGCGCCTCCAGACCGGTAAATACGTTTTTAAACTGCACCATTCCGGCGTTGGTGAATAATAAACTCGGATCATTCTGCGGAACTACAGAACTGGAATTAACTACTTCGTGACCATTGTCCTCAAAAAATTTCAAAAAACTACTGCGAATTTGCGATGTTAACATGATTCATCTCTCAATTATATTATGGGGCCGTCGAGATTCGAAAATCTTTTACAACATAAATGTCTTCGAAATAAAATTCCGAATATCAACAATTCCATTATGGATTTGTCGATTGTACTCCAGAGTGCTCCAAAA
>JAITAC010000134.1 GCA_031284345.1 Holosporaceae bacterium
GCTTTGTTTTTCTCGCTTTGCTGTTCCGCCTGCGCTCTTTCCACGTCCCGGAAGGAGTCTATGACCGACGCCGGCGGCTCAACCCTCTGCAACTCAACTCGAAGAATCTCTATGCCCATTTTGTATTCGTTCATGAGCGCCTGAAGACTTTCCCGCACCTTTTGCTGTATTTCCGCTCGTCCCTCGGTTTGCACGAAAGAAAATAACGCCTGTCCCACAATCTCGCGCATAACGCTCTCCGCTACGGCTCTGACCGTGACATCCGGAGATTTCGCATTAAATAGGTACTCCTCTACGCCGTCTTCTTTTATCTTCCACAATACGCTAAAACTGATGTTGGCCAAGTTCGAATCTCCGGTCAACATCAAGCTCTCCTCCTGCTGAGGATTGAAAAAAGACCCGACATCTATCTGATTTACGTTCGTAACCTGCCGAAGAATTACTGACTCCAGCGGATACGGTAAAATATATTGCAAGCCAGGACCAACTGTCCGCACCCAGCGACCAAATCGAAGCACTACGCCCCGCTCATTGTGCTGTACCTGATAAAAACCAGACGCCAAATATAAAGCCGCTATCCCCCCAAACACAGAAATCCAAAAATTACGCGGTGGAGCCTTTTTATCGCCACCACCTCCCATTTTATTCATGCGTTTTTTTAAATTATCAATCACATCAAATGGGAAAGTGCCGTTGGAATTATTTTTTTCCCACGGATCTTCATCATTCGGTGTTTCCCAGGGATTTTTAGATGACATGTATACCTCTTCATCAAAACTTTTCTGCAAACTATTTCACAGAATAGCACAGAAAAAGCAAGCAGGGCACCATTTATTCTCAAAAAAATAACAAATACCTACAAGTCTATCCATAAGAAATCGCCGCATAATGAGTATTTTTGCAAAACCAGGGCAAACGCAAAAATTTTATGGCGCAGTGCGAACCCCAAAAAAATCTAGGCTTCACCGGCAGATTCAATGAACAGCGCATCAACGGACATATTTGTCGGTAAATTATTCTCTATCAATGCTAAAAAATAATGGAAAAAACGATCGCATTCGCCGCTAATAATGCGCATCGCCGATTCCACAATAACCTCGTCCGCCAAAAGAGAAGATATGAACGGAATCGATAAACTATAGAAAATACTGTCGTATTCCTGAACAAAATCAAAATGTCCTATCCACATTTGCATGTTCACCTGTATAATTGCGTTTATAATCGCAGTGCGCCGTTTTTTGGGAACTGTAAGGTTCAGATTGCAGGAAAAATATATAATATCACATTCACGTCCCAGCATTACGGTCAGTTCATATACCGATTTCTTGCCGTTCAGCGTTATGGTGATCTCATCTTCCTCAAGTCTATTATAACTGAGATCCATTTTTGTAGCAACCTTTTCAGTTATGTCTATTAAATCAAGCATTAGCGTATTTACCATCCAAATTATAGGAATGTTATCACAAAAAATCTTCTAACGGAATAAAAAATCGACACGAGGTATATATTATCCATCGGTATTTAATTTCGCTAAAAGCCATGAAAATTTGGTAAAACTACTAGTGCATTGAAAATTAGCGGAATTTATCAAATGCACACGCTCATGGGGGAAAAAAACCATCTCGAATTTGCGACGCTAATGCTCCCGATTTCACTGACGTTCCATAAAAACTATTGGAGAGAAAAAAATGCCACTGCAAAATGGTAAGTGATATTCATTTTTTTTTTGTAAAGTCAGTTTTTTTGTGATAAAAGTATTTATCTGGTCCATTGCTTCTGGAGCTTGGTGGGCTTGGGTATTATTGGCAGGCTCCTTCTAATATTGGTGAATTATGGTAAAGAAGTTACACATCGGAAATTTGGCATACAGTGTGTCAGATGATATTTTAAAAGATACGTTTTCTCAATTTGGTACCGTTCAATCGGCTACGGTTGTGAAAGACAAAATTAGCGGCAGAAGTAAAGGGTTCGGATTCGTAGAAATGTCGACGGACGCTGAAGCGGCAAATGCCATAGCAAAAATGAATAAAAGCGAGCTTGACGGAAGAACAATGTTTGTTTCCGAATCTCGCTCCACGGGAGCGCCTTTTGGAGGCAATAATCGCAGCGGCGGAAATGGAAGTCGAAGCGGCTTTGGCGGTGGTTTCAAAGGAGGAGATCGTGATCGCGATCGTAGATCATCTTCCCGTGGCTAAAATGTGTTGCTAACTCACGTAGTTAGCATTATTTTTATAAATATTATAGAAGCCTTTTCGTATTACGGAAAGGTTTTTTTTTGATCTAAAAAAGATTTTGAATGTGACTTTGGGGAAAGATTAATCGAAAATCAGAAATCGAGAATCAAAAAGAAGTGCCCATCAAAAAATATGGCGATCCTAAGACATTTAATTCCGAACCCGTGCCCGATAACATCCTGCTTAGATAAGAAACGGGTATAATTTTTTTTTCCATCTGCTATACTTAACTAAAATAGTGGATGTTACCATGAAAAAAGTTGGGATTGTTGGAATTACAGGGCAAATTGGTACTTTGCTGGAAAAATTGCTGCGGGATTCGGTAGATTTTAGTTTTGGCGGAGGAATATCCAGCGAAACTTCCCCGACCAACTTCCGGGACATCGTTCAAAATTGCGATATCTTGGTGGATTTTTCCCGGCCTGCAGCCACTATTCATGCGGTAGAATTGGCGTCTCGCTATGGTGTTCCGTTGGTAAGTGGCACGACGGGCATTGCTTCCTCGGATTTCGAAAAAATTTGCAATTATTCCAGATATATTCCTATTCTGCACTGTGCTAATTTCAGTGAAGGGATTCAGCTCATGGCCATTCTTCTGAGAAAGTGCTCGGCGGTGCTGTCGGATTTCGATTTCAGCGTGGTAGACCGCCATCACCGGAGAAAAAAAGATGCTCCCTCTGGAACGGCATTATTTTTGGCGGAGCAGGTGGAGCAAAAAGCGCAAATTGTGTCTCTGAGATCCGGCGACGTCCCCGGCGACCACATCTGCGACTTCTGCGGCGATGCCGAAATGCTCTCCATATCGCATCGGATACTTAATCGTGAAGTGTTCGCAAAGGGAGCGCTGAAATGCGCCTCCTGGCTGATAAATCAGAAGCCGGGAATGTATAGCATGCTGAATTATCTGGAAGAAAAAATTGGAGATCGTTGGAGATGAGCAGAATCGAAAAAATCTGCCAAAGATTATCACAATCGTTTCCCAATGCCAAAACGGAACTAAATTATATTTCCGATTATATGTTTTTGGTATCAGTGGTGTTATCGGCGCAGTCCACCGACGTTCAGGTGAACAAGGTCACGACTAAACTCTTCAAAAAATATCAGACTGTGAACGATATACTCGCGCTGGGCCTGGATAACCTGCTGGAAGAAATAAAATCCATAGGACTCTACAGAAGAAAAGCGGAAAATATTATGGCCCTCAGTCACATATTGAAGGAAAAATACGCCGGTTCCGTTCCTAGAAATCGTGAAGATCTAGAAAAATTACCCGGGGTCGGCCGCAAAACCGCCAACGTAATTCGGAATATCCTCTTCGATGAACCTGCCATTGCCGTTGACACGCACGTGCTCCGGCTCAGCGGTCGATTGGGACTTTCCAGCGAAAAAAATCCGCTGAAGGTCGAACAGGATCTGGAAAAAATTATTCCAGACGCCCATAAAAAAAATATCAGTAATATGCTGGTATTACACGGCAGATACGTCTGCAAAGCCCAAAAGCCTGATTGCTCCAATTGCAATTTGCGGGATCTGTGCGAATGGAAAAGAACTCTTCCGGAAGAGACGGAACAGCAGGTCTGATATATCCAAGACCACCCAAACGCGGATTTCGAAAAAAAATTTATTTTGGTTAGTACATTGAAAAAATATTGTGGTGACTATGACAAAAAGCGAAAAACAATTTTATTGCAGCGAATGCGGCGCGATGTTTCACAAGTGGCTCGGTCGCTGCGAAGACTGTGGCCAATGGAATACAATTGTGGAGGAAGTGCGAACTGCGAATAGCAAATCATCTCCGCTAGAAAAATCTCGGTTAGAATTTATTAAATTGTCTTCGTCTTCGGAGAATGTCGATAGAAAATTGAGCGACATTGGAGAATTCGATAGAGTTTTGGGAGGCGGCATGGTTCCGGGATCAGTGGTGCTAATTGGCGGCGATCCCGGCATAGGGAAGTCTACTCTGCTACTACAGGTCTTGGCGGCGCTATCTCAGGATTACAATTGCGTTTACATTTCCGGAGAAGAATCCGCGGAGCAGATCTGCCTTCGGGCGTTGCGCCTGGGAGCCAGAGATTCCGAGGTGAAACTAGCCTGCGAAACCGACGTCGATCTCATAATAAAATCTCTGGATTCGGACATAGATTTTCTCGTGATTGATTCCATTCAGACGCTTCACACTTCGCTGGTGGAATCCACTCCTGGCACTGTAACTCAAGTGCGAGCCTGCGCCTACGCACTGATAAATTTCGCTAAAACAACTGGAACCACAGTGTTCCTGGTGGGACATGTAACCAAAGATGGAGCTATTGCCGGTCCAAAAGTGCTGGAACACATGGTGGATACCGTATTATATTTCGAAGGAGAACGTGGAAACGCCTATCGCATCCTCCGGGCAGTAAAAAATAGATACGGCCCCTGCGATGAATTGGGAATATTCGATATGCGGCAGCAAGGATTGATAAGTGTAAATAATCCGTCTATTGTATTTTTAACCCAGAGAGATAATGCCATTCCCGGAACCACCGTATTTTCCGGCATCGAAGGCACTAGACCTATTTTAGTGGAAGTTCAGGCGTTGGTGGCTAAAAGCTACTTTACCGCTCCCCGAAGAACCGTCGTTGGCTGGGATATAAATCGACTTTTTACTGTGCTGGCAGTAATTGAATCAAAATGTAAAATCTCCTTTTCCGATCGAGACGTATATCTGAGTATTGCCGGCGGATTTAAAATCTCCGAACCCGCTGGAGATCTCGCCGTTGCACTCAGCCTTTTGTCTGCCAAAAACGGAAATGTGGTGGAAAATAGCACCTGCGCCTTCGGAGAAATCGGTCTGACAGGAGAAATAAGATCCGTTTCCAGATGTACCGAGCGTATAAAAGAAGCAGAAAAACTCGGCTTCAGAAATATTATATTGCCGGCCTCCAATAAATCATGCAAAGAATATGGAGGAAACCTGACATTAATTCCAGTCAGAAATTTATCCGACCTAATAACTATATTAACAATGAGCAAAATCGAAGAATAATACCATGGCTAATCCGTCGTTTTTTAATCTGCTGGACTATGTTTATATAATTATTTTATTGATATCCTGCTTGTCCGGCTTCACTAATGGATTTACAAAAGTTCTCCTGAATACTATTACTTGGTGCGGAAGCTGCATTGTGTCCAGCATGGTGTCGCCGTTGGTTCGGCAATTTATAGCCCAGTATTTCGAAAATAAAATAATAATAAATGTAATTTCAGTGATTCTTGCCTATGTCGGCGTGTTGATAATTGCCCTATTGCTGGTCCGCTACATCTCAGATCGAGTGAAACAGTCATTTTTATCCGCCGTAGATCGCGCTCTGGGATTATTTGTGGGATTTCTTCGAGGTATCCTCATACCAATATGCGTTTGCGCGATATTCTGGGCGTTTAATATACCGAAAAAGCGATTCAGTGTCGTAAAAAATTCTAGGATCTCAAGCATAATCCTGGATAATATGAAGAATGTTATGAAACCTCCCGAAAAGAAAAAAATTACACAACAAATACGGCACAAAAGTAGTGATATGCAAAAATCCATTACAAAATTATTGAAAACATAACTTTTTTTTTCGAAGACGTTCGCGCCGTAATAATAGATACTGCCGAGATCTGAATTTTTTTTTCAAACGTCTGAAATTTTTTCCAAACGGTGGAGAAAAAATGCCAAAAACGAAATATTCATTCGAAAATACCAGCGTCCCTAATTCTGACGCACCGGTCCGCACCGAATGTCTTGGAAATAAATTTTCAGATATCAACAATCCCAGAATTATTTTATGGTCCAGCAGATACATATATTGACGTTTTACCATTAAAATAGTAAAAATATCGAGTGAAAGGTCGTGTTTATTGTCCGGTAGTAATTGATTGGGCAGTCTTTAGGTTTTTTTATGGCGGGTGTAGCTCAGTTGGTTAGAGCGCCAGATTGTGGCTCTGGAGGTCGTCGGTTCGATTCTGATCACTCGCCCCATAATCTTTTGCGTAGGTTTTGGAGATAATAATGAGTCATTTTAGGTACGA
>JAITAC010000027.1 GCA_031284345.1 Holosporaceae bacterium
ATAATAATTGCCGGACAGCCTCTGGCACAGCGGATTTCGCTACGCTTTCGCATTCTAGCACATAATATAATCGAGTGCAGGTGTCACACCTGCTGGCTGGGGAACGTGGATTCGAACCACGGTTACCCGGTCCAGAGCCGGAGGTTCTACCGCTAAACTATTCCCCAAAAGAATGTTTATAGATATCACAAAAAATTTACAAATGCAAGCGCCCTTCTCAACCCCAGTCCAGGGCCGCCTGATGAAAACTTTTAACACTTTTACGCTGAAATATGAGAAAGTCCTAGTTCCATCATTAATGTGTTACACAAACGAAATAGTAACGGACACAGTTTCGAATATTTTTGAGAAATTGCGCTTGAAATTTCACCAACGCTCTCAAAAATTTTCATGAAGCAGCCCTGGAGATCCACTTATACCTGATCCCATTTTGAATTATCCAAATAACTTGCGGAATGCGTGCTGTACCAGTCGCTGTCCAGTCGACAATGGCCAATCAGAGATGGGATCTGGTATTACAACCCTACGGATCCTGGAACATACGGGTACTGATTCTGGAACATCCTGATTCTGAAGCTTATTTTTCCTACATTTGCAACCCTATAGTTGTGTGCCGGCGCCTCTTCCACCAGTTACCATAATAGCAGAAAAACACAAAATTTTCGTTAGAGGCAAAAAAATATCCGTAAATTAGCGAATTTTTAAGGCAATTTTTTAAGGTAATTTTGATACTATGATATGTGTGGGAATCTGTATTGCGCGCAACAGGAGGGACTAAAAATATAATAAATATGGAGAATAAGTCTCAGAATCAAGGTCTGCCGTAGTCCGTAGGATGGTGAGATACAAAAATTCATAACTTTTTGGTTGAAAAAGTTAGTGATTTTTTAGATAATCACTACATCGTTCTATAAAAATTTGGAGGCGGCATGTCTGGGCATTCACAATTTAAAAATATTATGTACCGAAAAGGGGCTCAGGACGCCAGAAAAGCAAAGATTTTTTCTAAAATTTCCCGAGAAATTACCGTCGCCATAAAGGAAGGTAGCTCAGATCCGGAATGTAACAGCCGATTGCGATCTGCACTCATAAGCGCGAGATCCGAAAATATGCCGAAGGATAACGTCGACAGAGCCATAAAAAAAGCCATTGGGGGAGACGCCGGAGTCGATTATCAGTCGGTTCGGTACGAAGGATACGGTCCGGGAGGAGTCGCCATCATTGTAGAGGGGCTGACGGATAACAAAAATAGAACTGCTCCCGAAGTTAGATCTGCGTTTGCGAAGTTTGCCGGGAGTCTGGGGGAAGCCAACAGTGTTAGTTTTCAATTTGATCACGTTGGTTATATATTATATAATGCGAAAGTCGCGTCCGAAGATGAAATTTTTGAGGCGGCCATCGATGCAGGTGCCGCAGATATAATCTACGGAGATAATAGCTTCGAAATTATTTGTCCTATGGAACAATTATCAACGGTAAGGGATGCGCTGGCTAAAAAATTCGGTGAACCGGCCGAAGCTTGCGTCACTTGGAAGCCAAAAAATACCGTTCCCGTAGATGCAGAAACCGCCAAAACGTTACTAAAATTAATTGATTTATTGGAGGATAATGATGATATACAGTCAGTAGTAGCAAATTTTGAACTCCCGGATGAATTTGTCGATCTATGTTAGAAATAAATTTTGCGCAAATTTTATATTTCTATAATAATTAGTATTGAATTACATCTTTTGTTCTGCTACTAATTGGATTGGTTAGCGTGAGTCTTATTTTTGTTGCAGCCATTCGTATTTTATGGACTGTGTATTGTTGCTAGCATGCATGTCTTTAGTTATATGGTCTATTTCGAATTAATTTTTGCAGAGGTCGCGATATGGTCAGAACGTTCACTGAGCGGAAAAGATTTAGAAAAAGTTTCGGGCGCATTAGAGAAGTGGCAACATTGCCAAATCTTATCGAGTTACAAAAAAAATCCTATGAAAGTTTCTTGCATTCCGAAAAAATAGAAAACATAAGAGCGGATATAGGATTGCTGGAGGCCTTCAATGATACCTTCCCCATACGCGATTCCGCTGGAAAAGCGCAAATCGACTTTTGCGGATATCATTTTGACGAGCCTAAGTATACCGTAGATGAGTGTCGCAATCATGGTTTAACTTTTGCTGCCTTCCTGAGAGCGGTTTTTCGTTTGGTGGTTTGGTGCAACGATGAAGAAACCGGCGAAAGAGTCATTAAGGACATAAAAGAGCAGGATGTATACATATGCGATCTCCCCCTGATGACCAATGACGGTACATTTATCGTAAACGGAACAGAGCGTGTCATTGTTTCCCAGATGCAACGCTCTCCGGGAGTATTTTTTGATCACGATAATGGGAAAACCCACACGTCCGGGAAATATCTTTTTGCTGCTCACATAATTCCCTATAAAGGGGCCTGGCTGGATTTCGAATTCGACGCCAAAGATTTAATCTGCATTAGGATAGATCGCAAAAGGAAAATGTTGGTTTCGACGCTGCTAATGGCTCTTGAATCTGCCAAAACAGAGGAAGAAAGGGCGAAAAATCCCCAGAAAGAGTTCAAATCTTCAGAAATTCAAGGAATGGATCGGGAAGAAATTTTATCTTACTTTTATGAGCACTATGAAATAAAACGCAATAAAAACGGTATGCTCTCAACGGACTATAATCCGAGGTACTGGAAAGGCGTAAAATTGGAGAAGGATCTCATAAATGCAAAAACTGGAAATGTTGCGGTTGCCGCAGGCGAAAAAATCACCTCTCGAATGGCCCAAAAGCTCAAGGAAGACGGACTCGAAGAAATAGTGGTATTTCAGGAAGATCTGGTGGGGAAATACAATGCGCTGGATGTCATTGACGAAAGTAACGGCGTTGTAATAGCTGAGGCCGGTGATGAGCTGACGGAAAATTTAATTAACAAAATCATAGAGTGGGGAACGAAACTTGCAGTTTTGCGCATAGACTACACCGAAATAGGTGGGTACATAAGGAATACGTTAGCGGTTGACAAATGTAACTGTCGTGAAGAAGCATTGATCGAGTTATTCCGGGTGATGCGTCCAGGAGAGCCGCCAACAGTAGACAGTGCTCAGGAAGTTTTCAACAATTTATTTTTCAACAAAGATCGCTATGATCTTTCTTCCGTTGGTCGAATGAAAATCAACGAAAGAATTGGAGTCGACAAGCCGGAAAGTTTTGGGACTCTCACCAAAGATGATATTCTCCGTATCATTAAGATATTGCATAAACTGAAGGACGGTATTGGTTCCATTGACGACATTGACAATTTGGCCAATAGGCGAGTTCGTTCCGTTGGTGAGCTGCTGGAAAATCAATTTCGCATCGGATTGATACGGATGGAGCGTGCTATTCGGGAGCGGATTAGTTCCATTGATGTGGAAAATGCTGTTCCCAACGACATTATCAATGCGAAGCCGGTTTCGTCAGCCATAAGGGAATTTTTTGGATTATCGCAGCTTTCGCAGTTTATGGATCAGACTAATCCTCTGGCGGAAATTACCCACAAAAGACGCATTTCTGCTCTTGGTCCTGGTGGATTGACCCGCGACAGAGCCGGATTCGACGTTCGTGACGTTCATCCGACTCATTATGGTCGCATATGCCCGATTGAAACTCCAGAAGGGCAAAACATTGGTCTTATAAATTCTCTGGCGATATTTGCCCGCATCAATCGCTATGGATTCATCGAGACTCCATATCGGCGAGTGGTGAATAATAGAGTGACGGATGAGGTGCTATACCTTTCGGCAATGGAAGAAGTGAAACATACAATTGCCCAGGCAAATTCTGCTCTGACTGCCGACGGTAGATTTAAGGACGAATTCGTGAGTTGCCGCAAGGGCGGAGATTTCGTTAATGCTCCGAGGGATACCATTGATTATATGGACGTATCTCCGAAGCAGACCATATCGATAGCTGCGGCTTTAATTCCGTTTTTGGAGAACGACGATGCCAGCCGTGCCCTCATGGGAGCGAACATGCAACGACAAGCGGTTCCTCTGCTCAGAGCGCAGGCGCCTTTGGTGGGAACCGGCATGGAGTCAGTGGTAGCAAACGATTCCGGAGTTGCGGTATTGGCCAAAAAGGACGGAATTGTCGATCAGGTGGACGCCGATCGCATTGTGGTGCGTTCCATAGGAAGTGATTCGCAGGTAGGTGTGGATATTTACAATCTCAGAAAATACAAAAGATCCAACCACAGTACCTGCCTTAATCAAAAGCCGCTGGTGAAAAAAGGCGATATGGTTAAGATGGGTAACATCATTGCAGATGGAGCCGGCACAGATATCGGTGAATTAGCTCTGGGGCACAATGTTTTGGTCGGATTCATGCTGTGGCATGGCGGCACATTCGAGGATGCTATTATCATTTCAGAGCGCCTAGTACAGGAAGATTATTTCACTTCTGTTCACATTGAAGAATTCGAAGTAATGGCTCGAGATACTAAATTGGGCAACGAAGAAATTACGCGTGATATACCAAATGTTTCGGATGACTCATTGAAAAATCTCGATGAATCTGGAATTGTGCACATCGGAGCCGAAGTCCAAGCGGGAGACATACTGGTCGGTAAGGTTACACCGAAGAGCGAGTCCGCCATGACTCCTGAGGAAAAGCTCCTGCGGGCGATTTTTGGTGAAAGAGCGGCCGATGTTAAGGACTCCTCTCTGCGAGTTCCTCCGGGAGTGCGCGGTACCGTGGTCGACGTCAAAATTTTTTCCAGAAGTGGCGTCGAAAAAGACGAAAGAGCCATCGCCATCGAGCGAAAAGAAATCGAATCCTATAAAAATGATTTCGATGTGGAAAGAAAAATCATAGAAGACGTTTACTATCGCAGACTGAAAGATATGCTACTGAATCAAGTGGTTCGCACGGCTCCGGCGAGGTGTAAAAATGCCGAAATTAGCGAAGATTATCTGAATTCCATGACAAAAGGTCAGTGGAGGCAGATAGTGGTCGATAGTAAAGATGTAGCTGCAGATATTGCTAGTTTACATGCCGATTTCAACGTGATTTTATCCAATCTTCAGAAAGCTTTTGAGGAAAAAGTCGAAAAACTTCAGCGCGGCGACGAGCTTCCTCCGGGAGTTTTGAAAACCATAAAGGTTTATGTGGCCGATAAACGCAAGCTGCAGCCGGGAGATAAATTGGCCGGAAGACACGGCAATAAAGGCATTGTCTCGAAAATTCTTCCGGTAGAAGATATGCCACATTTGGAAGACGGAACTCCGCTGGACATAATATTAAATCCACTGGGAGTGACGTCGCGCATGAATGTTGGCCAGATTTTGGAAACCCATCTTGGATGGGCGTCAAAGGGATTGGGGAAAAAAGTTCGGCAGGTTATTGAAAAAGCGCAATCCGATGAAGAGCTTCTAAGAAATTTGCGAGCTCAATTGAAGGACATCTATGACTCTCCGGAGGACAGAAAAGATCTGGATGATTTGTCCGACTATGAGTTGGCGGAAATGGCGTCCAATGTGGTGGACGGTATACCTGTCGCAACTCCGGTGTTTGATGGAGCTCGGGAGGACGAAATCGTCAAGGTTTTGGAAAAAGCTGGCTTTGACTCGTCCGGTCAGGTGACTCTTATAGACGGGCGCAGCGGTACTCCGTTTGATAGAAAAGTAACGGTCGGATGCATATACATACTTAAACTACACCATATGGTCGATGATAAGATTCATGCTCGTTCCATAGGTCCGTACAGTTTGGTAACACAGCAGCCTCTTGGCGGAAAAGCACAGTTTGGTGGTCAAAGATTTGGAGAAATGGAGGTGTGGGCCCTACAGGCCTATGGTGCCGCCTACACGCTGCAGGAAATCCTAACGGTCAAATCAGACGATGTTACTGGTAGAACAAAAGCTTACGAATCCATTATCAAAGGAGACGAAAATATCGTGCCAGGAATACCCGAATCCTTCAATGTGCTCATGAAGGAATTGTGCGGACTGGGACTTAATTTCGAATTTCAGCAAGATGTGGTTGATAAAGAAATGGAATCTGATATATAGGGAAATATTATGTCAAATCAGTTGCAGAAAATTTTTGGACAGATCAGTAATTTAAACAGTTTTGATGCCATTAAGGTTTCGATCTCCAGTCCGGATCGCATAAGATCCTGGTCCTTTGGCGAAGTAAAAAAACCCGAAACCATAAACTATAGAACTTTTAAACCAGAAAGAGACGGCCTGTTCTGTTCGCGCATATTTGGTCCCGTAAAAGATTATGAATGCCTCTGCGGTAAATACAAACGAATGAAATATCGCGGTGTAATTTGCGAAAAATGCGGTGTTGAAGTAACGCTTTCCAAAGTAAGGCGTGAGCGCATGGGGCATATCGAATTGGCGTCGCCGGTGGCTCATATTTGGTTTACAAAATCTCCACCGAGCAGGATTGCGCTGCTGCTGGACATCACCTCCAGCGAAATGGATAGAATTCTGTATTTTGAGGACTACGTGGTGATAGATCCCGGCATGACTCCACTGAAGCAATATCAGTTGCTCAGCGAAGATGAATATTATAAGGCGCAGGATGATTACGGTGAAGACGCGTTTGCCGCTGATATCGGAGCCGAAGCGCTGCACTCCATGCTATCCCACATCGATCTGAAAAAAGAAAAAGAAATAATGCGTCTGGAGCTAAAATCCGTTAATTCGGATATGAAACGCCGTCGTTTGGTGAAGCGTTTAAAATTGGTGGAAGCTTTTTTAAATTCCGGTACGCGACCAGAGTGGATGATAATGCATTGTATCCCGGTTATTCCTCCGGAATTGCGTCCGCTGGTGCCGTTAGACGGCGGAAGATTTGCCACATCCGATTTAAATGACCTCTATCGTCGCGTCATTAATAGAAATAATCGCCTACGAAGATTGCTGGAACTGAAAGCTCCGGAAATAATCGTAAAAAATGAAAAAAGGATGCTGCAGGAATCCGTTGATGCCCTCTTCGACAATGGCCGTAGGGGAAAAGTCATTACGGGTACTGGCAAAAGGCCGCTGAAATCGCTTTCGGATATGCTGCGCGGAAAACAAGGACGCTTTCGCCAAAATCTTCTGGGAAAGCGTGTGGATTATTCTGGACGTTCCGTCATCGTTGTGGGGCCAGAGTTAAAATTGCACCAGTGTGGGATTCCGAAAAAAATGGCTCTGGAACTGTTTCAGCCGTTTATTTATTCGCGATTGGAAAGATATGGTCTAGCAACTACTCTGAAAGCCGCCAAGCGGATGGTAGAAAAAGAACGTTCGGAAGTTTGGGATATTTTAGAAGAGGTTATAAAGGAGCATCCTGTTCTCTTGAACCGTGCGCCAACGCTGCATCGACTTGGGATTCAAGCATTTGAGCCGGTTTTGGTGGAAGGAAAAGCCATAAAGCTACATCCGCTGGTTTGTACGGCTTTCAACGCGGATTTTGATGGAGATCAAATGGCAGTGCATGTGCCGTTGTCTTTGGAAGCCCAGCTGGAGTCGAGGGTGCTGATGATGTCCACCAATAATATTTTGAGTCCCTCCAGTGGTCGCCCGATTATTCTTCCCACCAAGGACATAACGTTGGGAATATATTATCTGACCATGGAGAAAGCCGGCGAGAAAGGAGAGAATATGATTTTTTCTTCTGTGGGCGAGATTGAGCACGCGCTGGAGGCGAAGATTGTGTGTCTTCATGCGAAAATAAAAGCAAGGTACCATCAAATTCAGCCGGATGGTTCCCGCAAGGCCATTACCGTTGATACGACTCCGGGACGTATGATTTTATCTCAGCTGTTGCCGAAGCATCCTGGGATAGATTTCAGTCTTGTTAACAAATTAATGACCAACAAGGAGGCGGCATCTGTTGTGGAGACGGTGTATCGTGTCTGCGGGCAGAAAAGTGCCGTAATTTTTTCCGATAAATTGAAGGACCTAGGATTTTTATATTCCACTAAATCAGGGATTTCCTATGGGAAAGACGACCTAGTTATTCCCAGCAGCAAAAAGGAAATTGTCAGGCAGACCAAGTCGATTGTGGCTGAATATGAGAAGCAATACATGGACGGACTCATTACTGCGGGCGAACGCTATAACAAAGTAGTTGACGCCTGGGACGTCTGCAGCGATAAGGTTGCCGATGCCATGATGAAGCAGATATCGAAAATAGAAGTTGGGGTTCCGGTGAATCCGATTTATATGATGGCCCATTCGGGTGCTCGAGGATCCATAACCCAGATGCGCCAAGTGGCAGGTATGAGGGGATTGATGGCCAAGCCGTCCGGTGAAATCATTGAGACTCCGATTATTTCTAATTTCAAGGAAGGGCTAACGGTTTTGGAGTATTTTACATCCACACACGGAGCCAGAAAAGGTATGGCCGATACGGCTCTCAAGACTTCGAATTCCGGATATCTCACACGTCGTTTGGTGGACGTTGCCCAGGACTGCGTTATTGTTAAGGATGACTGTGGCACTCAAAATGGCATTTTAATTCGCGACATTATTTCTGGTGGTGATGTAATTTCTCCGTTGTCGGAAAGGGTGTTGGGGAGGACAGTCGTGAACGATGTGCTAGATCCGTTGACCAGAAATGTTATTGTGAGTGCGGGAGAGTTGGTTGATGAAAAGCTTGTTAAGAAGATAGAAGAGGCGGGAGTAAACGAAATTCGCATTAGATCTGTGCTCACCTGCGAATGTAAGGACGGCATATGTGCTTCTTGTTATGGCCGAGATCTTGCTCGTGGTGTTAAGGTAAGTATTGGGGAAGCGGTTGGTGTAATTGCTGCTCAGTCTATTGGAGAGCCTGGCACACAGCTTACTATGCGTACGTTTCACATTGGAGGTACGGCGCAGAAGGGAGCGGAGATGTCTTCCGTAGACGCCACTTACGATGGCACTGTTTTAATTCGGGACGGAAAGATGGTGACCAACAGCGAGGGCTACAGCATTGTAATGAACAGAAGTGCTGAGGTTGTTATTTTGGACGACAAAGGGAAAGAAAGGGCGATTCACAAAGTACCTTTCGGGTCCCGGCTGTACGTATACAGCGGAGACAAGGTGGTCAAGGGCTCAAAATTAGCTGATTGGGATCAGTTTACGTCTCCGGTTTTGACCGAGAGGTCAGGTATTGCGCGTTATGTTGATCTCATTGATGGCATTTCTCTTAAGGAGTCCATTGATGAGTCTACGGGTGTTTCCACCTATGTTGTATCCAACTGGCGCCAGCAAGCCAGGTACGCGGATTTGAAACCGAGAATTACCCTGGAGGATGAGTACGGGAAGCCGCTGTTGTTGCCTAACGGACAAGAGATACGCTATTCTTTAAGTGCCGATTCTATTCTTGCCGTGAACAATGGCGATAGGGTAAGTGTGGGGGATATACTTGCTCGTGTTCCGCGAGAGACTTCCAAGACCAAAGATATTACCGGTGGTTTGCCGAGGGTTTCGGAGTTATTTGAAGCGAGGGTGCCGAAAGACGCGGCTGTCATAAGTGAGTATGAGGGAAGGGTTGAGTTTGGAAAAGATTATAAAGGGAAGCGCAGGATTATTGTGCATCCGGAAGATGACGCTTTGAATCCGATGGAGTATCTGGTACCGAGATGGCGTCAGGTGGCCGTAAAGGAAGGGGATATTGTTTCCAGAGGCGACGTGCTCATAGATGGCAACAAGGCGCCGCATGATATTTTGTATGTTTTAGGGGTGGAAGCTCTGGCAGATTATCTTATAAATGAGATACAGGATGTTTATCGGTTACAGGGTGTAAAAATCAACGATAAGCACATTGAAATCATTGTGAGGCAGATGCTACAGAAGGTAAAGGTATCGTCGCCGGGAGACACTACTTTCCTAATGGACGAGCAAGTGGATCGTCTTGATTTTGAAGAAGAGAATAATCGTATAATAAAAGAGAGCGGCGTACCGGCGGTTGCACATCCGGTGCTGCAGGGAATTACCAAGGCGTCTTTGCAGACGAGGTCATTTATATCGGCGGCGTCTTTTCAGGAGACGACTCGAGTTCTTACTGAAGCGGCCATAACCGGGCGTATTGATAGGCTCACGGGGCTGAAGGAAAATGTGTTAGTGGGAAGACTGATACCAGCCGGAACCGGATTGATTATTAATAAATTGAGGAAGATTGCGCTTGCCAAAGATGCCGAAGCTCTAGAGAACAATGCACGTCTAGAGAAGGAATTAGCGCTCAAAAAATTGCCACCGGCTAATATTTCAGAAGTTATATAGCAAGCAACAAATTATTTCAGCAAAAACATCATCTTGTATAGAGCATACCGGATATCAGCGGTTTTATGCTCTATAAATCTAAATTTTTTTCAGTGAATTTCTATAAAACTTTAGTTGTTTTTTAACTAATGGTTACTATGATGTCCGGTAGTTTACGGTAGCAATATAGGTGATTAAATGAAAAATTGTAGTAACAGGTCTTTGCTGAGGCAAAATCATTGCATAAGGCATACATTGGAAACGAGTTCCGCTTCTGCTGCGGCTTTAGGCGCCAAGAAGATCAACAAATTCGGCACCGGCCGAGATATTTGCAAAATTATCTGCCTGACATTAGTGCTGGGCGCCACCGCCGGAGTCGAAGCGGCTGGGGAAACTGCAGGTAAGTTTTTTTATACAACGGATACGGCGATGACAGATGATACGCCGATTTTGTATGGTAATATCCACACATTAGGCCAATATGGTATTTATGGAAGTGCAACTCAGGAAGCTACTGCATCCGCCGAGGAAATAACAAAAATCTACGGTGGTTATGATACTGCAGCGGCCGCTGTAACTAATAATACATTGACGGTTGGTAGTGCAGTCGCGCTCCTGGCTGATTCAGAACTTTCCGCCGGATACGGGAATGGCGTTGTAGGTGGGGCTGAGGAGGGTCTTGGTAACAAACTCAATATAGCAGGAGATGTAACTTTAGCAGATGATGGAACAGCGACGTTCTATGGCGGTTATTCAACCACCGCCGCTCTCGTCGGTTATAATAAGATCAACGTCGCTGCGCCGATCAGTATTGACACCGGCGTAAAGAAGGATATAACGCTGATTGGCGGCTGCGGTGCTGGTACGGTTGTTTCCAATAACGAGGTTACGCTT
>JAITAC010000072.1 GCA_031284345.1 Holosporaceae bacterium
TGAAACGAAGCCTTAATTCCAATAATACTCATCAAAGCAACTCCAATTCCAAAAATTATTCAAAAAATTATTCGAATTCTCGGCGCCATGGTAGACGAGATGATGATTATGGACGATAATTCTAGACATTGGGATTTTAAGTTACGTTACAAAATGCTTAGATTATCTCGCATAGATGGGGGACTAATACCAAGTTCAGATTTGGCTGTCCCTTATCATCCTGCGGATGGCGGTAGACCTTGATTCTGAGACTTATTCTCCATATTTATTACATGGATAGTCCACTTCTGGGACGCGCAACATGGATTCCCCATATATCATACAAAAATATGTAGCAAAAATATCTGGAAATTCGTTAATTTATGGAAATTTTTCGCCGCTAACGAAAATTTTGCATTTTTCTGATACTATGGTAATTGGTGAAAAAGGCACCGGCGCACAACTTGAGATCGTCGATATGAAAAATAAGCTTCAGAATCAGGACGTCCCAGAATCCGTAGGGTGGTGAGTTGGCTGTTCAGAAAATATCACGAATATGGAATCCCAAATTTTTTAGGCCAAATTTTTGCACTTTAGAGTTTCGTGTGTGTTTATCTGGGCATAAACAGTTCTCATGTCCTATGGGTGTCACTCTAATGCGAGGGGTAATAGGGAAAAAAAACTCATGGATCTTTATTTTTATCAACCTTCACTATTGACGTTCTTACCAGACAAGTATAAATATAGAATCATCATTCAAAGAAAGGCTGGGTGGCAGAGTGGTTATGCAGAGGACTGCAAATCCTTGTACGTCGGTTCGATTCCGGTCCTAGCCTCCAAATTTTTTTCAATTGATATCTGCGTTTTTTTGAAAAAAATTTTACGCGTTCCCATGAATATCAAGAAATAAATTTGTTTGAAAACCTATTTTCAGTAGCGCCTTGCTCCACTTATCTGTCTTAGGATCGCCAAAAATCAGCGCTTCGTCGGCATCTATGGGAATCCAAGCAGTGGAGGCAACTTCATTCTCAAGCTGATACGAGTCCCAAAGGCAGCATCCAATGCACAGCAGCTTCTTTTGGGGACCACCGGGAGATGTCAGTGCTCGCACTATGTCCGAGTTTATGGTAAGCGCTATGTTATTGCTTATTAATGTGCTTTCGTTTGACATGTAGTCTGTGGAATGTAAAATAAAACAGCGATTGATTTCTTCTATGCCACCAAAAAACGTTTCTACATTTTCAATGCCATTGGAGCTAATGTTCAGTCGCTCTAATATCTCTCGGATGCTCATGTTGGGAATCAATTTATTTACCACAACTCCCATTGCACCATTATCATCATGACTACATATGTACACCATGGACTTGTTTATGTACTCATTTGAAATTGCTGGAGTTGATAACAATATCTTTCCAGTTAAATTGTGTATATCGTTATAACTATTGCTCATTTATTTCACCTACTCTATAATATAGTATTATATGTCTTTTTCGTTAATATTTTACTAATATGCGATCTCTGTGCAATTTTTTTTTGATATTTTTACTAACGATGCTGTCCACGACATTTTCGCATGCTGGTTTAAATGCAAATTGTAACATGACGGTAAAACATGGCCAAATTGAAAAAAATATTGTTCCATGTCAGTTGCTGATGGTGGTTCCGAAAGACTGGAAAATTCCAAAAACTCCAGAAATTTCAATGGCAAATGCCGAAGATACTGCGGACTTTACGGTGGACAATGTCGGCGAACTGAAAAAAATCAGCGATACCACCTATCAAATAAACTTTCAAATAAAGGCAATAAGCGCTACCCCGAAGAACAAATATTTAAAAATGCAAGTAGAGTGTCCACTGTGCAATGACATTTGCACCATAGTCTCCCAGGATATTGTAATAGATTTTGATAATCCCCAGAAACCCGAAAAACATTTTTTGCTCACATTATTTTTTGGTTTTCTCGGAGGATTAATATTAAATTTCATGCCCTGCGTACTTCCGGTGCTACTGCTGAAATTACGCTCTTTCCTACTGGATAATCGCAGAAGATCGGCTCTGGTGGGTGGGATTTGCGGAAATTACGCAAGTTTTTTCGCGTTTGCGATATTTCTGGCGCTGCTAAAAATGGCCGGAAATATGGTCGGATGGGGCATGCACTTCCAAAATATCTGGTTTTTGAAGGTTATTACCGTTTTGCTATTTTTGTTAACGGCATATGCTTTTGAAATCATAACGTTTTTTCCATCGGCGTCACTGGAGAACGAATCGCATCAGGTGTTTTGGAAAAATTTTACGTCCAGCGTGGTGGCGGCCGTGATGGCAATTCCGTGTACGGCGCCATTTCTCGGAACCGCCGCTGCATTTGCCCTGCAGGGAACGATCATCGAGATGTTGGAAATATTTTTCGCCATTGCTACTGGATTTTCACTGCCACATATTATTTCTCTGCTGATTCCATTTAGAGAGTTGCCGAAAAAAATAACGAAATATTCCGGTGCTGTCAAAATGGTCAGTAATTATGGTGTTTTGCTGGCCTTTTGCTGGACATTTTTTCTGCTTTGTAATCATTTATCTTTAGCCATGATTGCGCTGTGTCTGTCGATATTTCTGCTGAGCAGTCTATTTCTTAAGCACAAAAAACGCCTTGTGGCGCTCGTTTGGGTAACAGTTTTGCTAGCGATTCCTCCGGAGCAGAATTTTCCTGAAACGGCAATGCATCATAACTTCAACCGCATAATGCAAGAAATAGCGGATAAAGTTTCCAAAGGCCAAGTCGTTCTATTTAGCATATCAGCTGACTGGTGCATCAATTGCAAATACAATAAAATTAATCTGCTGGATAATCCAGAGGTGCAGCGTATTTTTCGGGAAAAAAATATCAGCTTCATTGAGGCGGATTTGACGAAAAAAAACGATGATCTAATGACATTTATTAGCCAGCGGGGTAGAGTAGGCATACCGTTCATGATGGTCTATGGTCCAGCGGTTCCGTCTGGTCTTCTGCTGTCTGAAATACCAACGGTGGACGAGCTGATCGAGCTAATAGAGAAAGTTAAGCGCTCTTTCAAGAAGGAAATGTCCAATCCCTAAACTGTGGTCAGTGATTACGCAGGAGTTTCCAGACGGCTCCATCTCTAGTATCCTCGATTTTGACGTTATTTTCCAATAATTTTGCCCGGATTTCGTCCGCCAGCGAGAAATTTTTTTCTTTTTTGGCTTTTTCTCGTTCATTTATTAATTGCTGGATTTTATTTTCATCCAATTCTGCGGAATTATTTCTGAACCAGGCGTCTGGATTTTTCTGCAGCAAGCCGAGAATTCCCGCCTCTTGCCGCAGCAGACAGCCCAGCCGATCGATTTCGTCGGCGTCGGAACTTTTGTAGATTTTATCGGCCAAGTCATGAAGATATTTTAGGGCCAGTGGAGTATTTAAATTGGCGCAGAGGGCGTCCAACACCGAAAAATCTGTCTGGACTGATGCGTCATGGCAAGTATTGGGAGCACAAGTATTAGCGAGAGCACCGTAGAGTCTGTCCAGAGCCTGCAAGGCATGAGTCACCGACTGATTCGTCCAGTTGAGAGTTTTTTGGTAGTGGGTACTTAGCAGCACATAGCGTATTGCTTCGCCATCGTATTTTTTCAGGATATCGTCCAGGGAGATAATATTTCCCAGCGACTTGGACATTTTCTGATTATCCACCAGCAGCATGCCGTTATGGATCCAGTAGTTGGCCATGATGCAGCCAAAGGCTCCGAAATTTTGGGCCAGTTCGTTTTCATGATGCGGGAACATCAGATCCTGACCGCCGGTGTGGATATCAAATTGCTTTCCCAGATATTTGTGACTCATGGCGGAGCATTCGATGTGCCATCCGGGGCGCCCGGGACCGTATTTGCTGTCCCAGGCTGGATCTCCGTCTTTCGACGGCTTCCACAGGACAAAATCCATGGGGTCTTCCTTGTAGACTGCAACTTCTACGCGACTTCCGGCAATCATGTCATCGACGCTTCTCTTGGAAAGCATGCCGTATTGCGCCATTTTTTTCACCCGAAACAGCACATGACCCTCGGATTCGTAGGCAAATCCGTTGACCATAAGCGCGTCTATCAGAGACAGCATTTCGTTTATGTGATCCGTCGCCCGCGGCTCATGAGTGACCGGCAACACATTAAGCAGCTTCAGATTTTTATGAAACTCCGCAGTTACTGCCGTTGTTAATTCGCCAATAGATATATTTTCCAATTTCGCTCTTGCGTTGATTTTGTCGTCTACATCTGTGATGTTGCGCGCATAGGTGACACAGTTATCGTACAGGCGCCCGAGTACTCGGTAAAGAATATCAAACACAACCAGCGGACGTGCGTTTCCTATGTGCGGACTAGCATAAACCGTTGGACCACAGGAATATAAGCGAACATTTCCGGCGTCAATGGGAATAAAATCTTCCAGAGTGTTAGTTAACGAATTATATAATTTTAGTTTTTTCATTGGAGAACCATTAAACTTTTTTCTATGCGATGCTTTATGCGCTCGTATCCAATAATATGCGCGATTTTTTTCAGCTCCGGACCGTGATCGATGCCCGTAAGGACGATCCGAATAGGATGAAATAAGTCTCGCCCCTTTTTCCCGGAAATATTCTTCAGACTCGCCAGCCATGCGTCAAAATCAAACGGATTCGGAAGAGAATCCAGCATTTGCCGCAGAAAAATTTTATCTTTTTCCTCAGCATTTATCTCACCGTAGAAAATATTATGCCAGAAAGCCGCTTCTCCAATGGAATTTATATTTTCCCGGATAGCGTTCCAAAAAATTTCCGAAATATTTTCCAGACCAAGTGTTTGCAGGGCATTTTTTACGTCATTGAAGGATTTTTCGCAGAGAATTTTTTTGCTGAGCAGTCGCAATTCCTCCAGAAAAAATTTCGGAGAGGCCAGGCTCATTTTTTCAAAACTAAATTTTTCCACCAGACTATCTAGGGTATCGGCGGGATCTGGATTATTGGACGTTCCCAAGGACGCAAGAAAATTAAATACAGCCTCCGGCAGAATTCCCGTTTCCCGTATATTGCATATGCTGAGGGCGGATCCGACTCGCTTCGACACCTCCTGACCGTCCGGAGCAGACATCAATGGCACGTGAGCGAATTCCGGGCTTTTCCCGCTAATAGCCGAGAATATATCGATTTGTGTTGCGGTATTGGTGATGTGGTCGTCGCCGCGAATGATGTGGGTGATTCCCATATCTATATCGTCCACCACGGACGCAAACGTATACACGAACGATCCGTCCGGTTTTATGAGAATCGGATCACTCACACTGTTGAGCGGAATAGATATATTGCCGTGCACCAAATCTGTCCATTCCACTGATTTGGCATCATCTAATTTGAAGCGCCAATGGGGTTTCAGGCCATTGGCCTCCAGTTTTTTTTTCTGGGCTTCATCGAGCCGGAGAGACGCGCGGTCATAAACCGGAGGAATTCCGCTCATGGACTGAGTTTTTCTTTTGAGGGCGAGTTCTTCTTTTGTCTCGTAGCAGGGATAGATTCGCCCCGTACTTTTTAGATGTTCCATGGCTGAAATATATTTGTTGATTCTTTCCGACTGCCTAAAAAATTCCCCCCATTTTATACCGATCCAGCAGAGATCTTCCAGCATTAGCTTTTCTAGCTCACGGGAGGATCGTTCTGGATCCGTATCATCGATGCGGAGCACAAAAACTCCGCCATTCTTTCGAGCGAAAAGATAATTTAGCACTGCTATTCTTATGTTTCCGGCATGGAGATATCCGGTTGGTGAGGGAGCAAACCTCACCTTTACTTTATTCATATTTACTACCTTCTGGTTTTTTGATTAATTTTTTCCACCAACCGCTTCTACTTTTTTTTTGGGTCGATTTTTCAATTTCTTCCGCGATAATTTTGCGTTCAAAATTACGTTCATAATTAAAATACGATTCCACAAACTGTGTCAATATCTTATGTTTTTCCGAGATCATAAATCCCGCCACGATTCCTTCTTTTGGGGAATCACCACTGGCTAAATCAAGATTCATATCGGAGATTGGAACGTATTTAGAGGAATTTTGGATGTTAGAAGCCTCGGCGTCTATTTTTTCTTTTCCCAGAGCGTTGTCATTTTCGGCGACGCGTTGTTTTGTTTTTGATCTGCTGCTACGGCTTTTGCTATTATTTTTCTTTTTATTTTCGGTAGGCTGGTCTGTTTTTTTAGGAGGTTCTATTTCTTTTTTCTTGACGTTTAGGGTGAACACCTTTTTGGCATCATTTTCTGCTTCGTTATCTTTTTGTGCGGAAAATTCCTGAGGAGGGGGCAGAGTTTTTTCGGTATCGGCATTTGGTTGTTGTGTTTTAAGGAAGTGGATATTTTTTGTGTCTCGTTCTCCTTTGCGGCGACGATTTCGGGAAGGTCGGCGCACATCAATGATCTCCGGTGTTGCCGATTTTTCCGATTCCGTTACTTCAGACTCATCTGAAGCTTCGGCCACAGTTTTTTCTTCAGCAATTTTTTCTTCAGCGGAAGCCAATTCCGCCATTGGGATTACTTCGGCAATTTCCGGTATTTCTGGAATCGTTTTTTGGCTTTCCATTTCGGAGATGGTATTTATGGGGACGTAAATAGTTCCTCCGGTATAGCGTTTATTGCCCACGATATTTTTATCTTTTGGGGGATATTTTTTAGCAGCGGTGATTTCCGAATCATCATCGGAGTAGGAATCGGCTGCTTTCACCACCTGAGTTATTTTGAAATCTGCTGCAGCAATGCTTGGGTCTATGATGAAATTAATTTTCAGACCTCGTTGTTCTATGCTAGCGATAAAGGTTCTTTTGTTATTCAGCAGATACAGCGCAACGTCACTGGAGAGTGTTACTGTTACTTCGCTTAGATCCATTGCGAAGCAGGCTTCTTCTATTTTTCTTAGGATCTGGAGGGCAATGGATTCATCTGACCAAATAATACCGCATCCATTGCAGTGGGGACAGGTTATCATATTTGCGTCCGCGATGCTGGAACGCATTCGCTGTCGAGAGAATTCCAGCAGGCCAAAGTGACTGATGCTTCCCAGTTGAATTTTTGCTTTGTCTTCCCGAAGAGATTCCCGCATGACTCTTTCCACCTGAGCGTTGTTGCGTTTTTCTTCCATATCGATGAAGTCTACTACGATTAATCCGGCCAGATCCCGCAGCCGACATTGGCGCGCTATCTCCATTGCCGCTTCGATGTTGGTCTTGAATGCAGTGCCGGCGATGTTTCTTTCGCGGGTCGCTCTGCCGGAGTTTACATCTATGGAAATCAACGCTTCCGTCGTGTTTATCACCAGATATCCGCCGGACGGAAGATCCACACGTGTAGAGTATATCTGATTAACCTGCTCGTTTATTTTATATTTGCTGAAAAGAGGAACTTTCGTATCAGTGTATTGTACAACTTTTTTGGCATGGCTCGGCATGAGCTTCTTAATATAATTTTTCGCGATTTTATAACCTTCTTCGCCTTCCACTATAATGGATTCGACGTCCCGCGAGTACAAATCCCGAATGGCCCTCTTAATGATATTTGCTTCTTCGTAAATCAAGCACGGAGCCGTTGATTTAAGTGTGATTTCCCGAATTTCGTCCCAGAGCTTTTTAAGGTAATCAAAATCCTTTTTTATTTCCAGTTTGGAACGTCCAATTCCAGCGGTACGAATCACTGTGCTGCCGTTTTCAATGTACAACTTCGCCACCAGTGCCTTCAATTTTTCCCGATCGGCCGGATTCACCACTTTGCGGGAGACGCCGCTTCCCTTCGACATATTTGGCATGAGCACACAGTATCTTCCCGCCAAAGAAATATATGTTGTTAGAGCGGCACCTTTGTTTCCGCGCTCCTCTTTGGTGACCTGCACCAGCATTATTTGGCGTTTTTTTATGACCTCCTGTATTTTGTAGCGGCGATAAAATTGGTATCGCAGTCGGGATATTTCCCGAGGATCCATTTCGTCATCGACAGATTCTTCGGTGCGCGCGGCCATGGCGCTCTGGATACGCTCCTCCAGCTCTTTTCTATCTCCCACTGGAATTTGAAAATAGTCATGATGTATTTCACTGAAACTAAGAAAACCGTGTCGCTCACCGCCATAGTCCACAAACGCCGCCTGCAGTGACGGCTCCACACGGATTATTTTTGCCAGGTATATGTTTCCCTTAATCTGCGCCTTGGATGGCGTCTCAAAATCAAATTTATCGAGTTTTTCTCCGTCAACAACAGCAACTCGTATCTCTTCCATATGCGCTGAGTCTATCAGCATATTTTTTGCCATAACCTACCCCATATATATCTTGGCCACAGGCAATGGGAACGGCTAAATAATGCGGCTTTTTATTAAAATTTTTTGTATTACGCGCAAACCACCAGATAAAATTAAAAAAAAATACCGTCAATCTATTGACTCTATGCGAAATACCATCCCAAAAAGGCGTCATTAAAACTTTCTCCATTGTGCGTAGACACACAAAACACTCCGCAAATACAACCTTATGCAATGGTTTATAATACGCGTGTTAAAAATTTTCCCATAAGAGCATAATGCTCCAGATTAATTAAATCTGTTTAATAATATCATAGTTCCGTTTCAGATACTATATATTATTTGTTGTAAATACTGCTATAATCCTGAATGAAATATAAAGATAAAATTTTTTTATGTTGTTAAGAAGTATAATATTATTACTCACATTCAGTTTTGCTTGCAATTACATGCACTGCGGATACCAATCTGACAAAAATATCGGGGTGACTTCTGCACTTAATTACAAAAAAGCATCTCAAAATAATTTAAAATTTAAGAATCCCATAAAAAAGATATACCTCAAACGAGAAAATGATAAGTGTTTTTTTTGCGTAGATTTCGTTGATGATATCTCATTTACGCCACGCATACATCTGCTTCCCAACGGCGCCAAAGTACTTTTATCCTTTAGTGAGGCCATCAATGTTCCCAAGACAAAAAACATAAATCACAGTCTGATAAAAGGATGTTTTTTCGAAAAATTTGGAGATGCTTCCCTCATGCTGGTGCTGGCGCTGAAGGAAGACGTTGTATTTACGGAGAAAGTATACACTCAAAATACCATTAAAATCGGTTTTAGGGTCAACAAGAAACGAGTAATCACCATCGACGCCGGACACGGTGGCAAGGATCCCGGCACCAAATGCATTAACGGAGACTTCGAAAAAAATATTACGCTGGTTATGGCCATTGAATTGCGGGAGTGTCTGCTGAAGAGCGGAAAATACAGGGTGATACTTACCCGCGATAAAGATTCGTTTCTTTCCATAGATGAGCGAAAGGCTAAAGTTGATCCTGCCAAAACAGATCTGCTCATTTCTCTTCACACCGACAGCAACAACGACAAAAATATCAGAGGGATCTCCATATACACGCTACCCAATCTCGATTATCTGACCAAGCTATCGGAAAAATACGTCAACAACGCCGATAGCTACTATAAAATTCTTGCGAAATCTCGGAAATTTGCTCATGTACTGGCGGGCTATATTCCGAACATGTGCAAAATAAGCAATAGACCTTGCAGAAATATTGAGTTAAAAATTCTGAAAGTAGATTTGCCGGCAATATTGCTGGAGCTCGGCTGCGTTAGCAATAAAATCGATAATTCACTCTTGCATTCCAAAGACTTTAGAGATAAAGCAAATCATGCTATCTTATATGCTCTGAACGATTTTTTTGAGAAGGAAGAAGACAAATAAATGTCCCTAAAACGCATAATCGGCCGTTTTTTATGTTTTGTTATGATCGTAGCATTTTTAGGATTAGCCGCACTACTGGCAATTTTGTACAAATTTTCTGCGGATCTGCCGGATCACACATTTTTAAGAAAATACGTTCCCTGTGTTGCCAGTAGAGTTTTTTTGGAAGACGGCAGCAAGCTCTGTGAATATTCCTACGAAAAACGCTATTTCATTCCCATCGAAAAAATACCGCAAAATCTCATAAACGCATTTCTTTCGGCCGAAGATAAGCGTTTTTTCGAGCACATGGGCATAGATTTTATCAGCACCGCGAGGTCCGCCTGGTATAATTTACAACATATTGGTTCCGGGAGGCGTCCGCAGGGAGCATCCACCATTACGCAGCAGGTGGCTCGGATATTTCTAATAAAAACCAACGAGGTATCTTACATTCGCAAAATCAAAGAAGCGATTTTATCTTTTAGAATAGAGCTGGCGCTGTCCAAGCAAAACATACTGGAACTGTATCTCAATCAGATTTATATGGGACTCGGCGCCTACGGAGTCGCCGCTGCGGCCAAGGTCTATTTCAATAAAACCGTCGACGAACTTACCATCGCCGAGTGCGCATATTTGGCTGCTCTGGCTAAGGGAGCAAACCTTTATCATCCCGTCAAAAACAAGCAAAATGCTCTGGAACGAAGAAATTGGCTACTCGGACGCATGCTGGAAGATCGCTTCATCACCAGAAAAGAGGCCGTACAAGCCATAAAAGAAGACCTCGTGGTGGTTACGCCGGAGGAAATCCCCAATGCCGAGTATCTGGCGGAAGAAATCAGAAAATATCTCATGGAGAAATTTCCTTCCAGTCGTTTAAACAAGGACGGATTTATTATTCGCGCAACCATGGATACCCGATTGCAAAATTTCGCCTACAATGCGCTCCGCCGCGGACTGGAAAAAATCGATAGAATATTCGGATGGAGAGGTCCTATCGGAAAAATCAGCGGAGAAAAATCCAAGAGCCGAATCATCGAAAAAATGAAAAAAATTGCGGTTCCGGCCGGGTCCGGAGATTGCCAAAAAGCCTACGTTGCCCAAAACCATAAGAAAAAAATTATCGTAATGACCGAAGATGCCATAATTAAAAACATTTCTGACTCCGACGTCCAGTGGATACAAAAAGCAAACGTTGGTGATGTGATTCTGGTATCCAATAGTTGCAACGAAGATGACACATTCAATGTGCGTCAGGCGCCATTGATTCAGGGCGCCATCATTGTAATAGAAGTAAATACCGGCAGAATCCTAGCCATGCAGGGGGGCTACGACTTTTCCATGAGCGAATTTAATCGCGCCACCCAAGCCATGAGACAATGCGGGTCCATTTTTAAGCCGTTTGTGTATCTGGCGGCTCTGGAAAACGGATTCTCTCCCAATTCCATCGTTGATGCCGGATCCATCGAAGTTGAAATCGACAACAGGAGCATATGGAAGCCGAAAAATTATCACGGAGCAGTCCTGGATAAAATTACTTTGCGCCGTGCTCTGGAAAAATCCATTAACACCGCCACCATAAGAATCGCCCATGAAGTCGGCATGGATAAAATATCAAAAATCGCAGATCAATTTGGCATTTTCGAAGACATGCCGCAATATCTGTCCTTCGCTCTCGGAGCGGGAGAAGCAACTCCGCTGAAAATCACTGCGGCCTATGCCATGATCGCCAACGGTGGAAAACGCATAGTGCCTACTCTGGTGGATTACGTGCAGGATAAAAGAGGAAATACCGTATATCGCAGAACAAATGCGTCTCTGGACAGCAATGTGCCGTTTAATTCAGACTTTCCACCAAAATTAAATGACTCCCGTGAACAGATAGTAAATGAGCAGAGTATCTATCAGATCACATCAATACTGGAAGGAGTCATATTGCACGGATCCGGAGCCAGCGTCAGAGTGCTCGGCATACCGGTTGCCGGCAAAACCGGCACCAGCAACGAAAGTCGCGATACCTGGTTCGTGGGATTTACTCCGGACATCGCCGTTGGTGTGTTTGTGGGCTTCGACGACCATTCCAGGAGCCTCGGCAAAAACGCCACCGGATCATCAATTGCCGCTCCCATATTCATTGATTTCATGACTCAGGCAAAAAATATTCTCACTCCAAAGCCGTTCCGGATTCCCAAAGGCATAAAGCTTCGAAAAATCAATCTGGAAACCGGAGGCCATCCCGCAGGAGGTGTGTCCATAATGGAGGCGTTTAAGGAAGACGAATACGAGAGTCCACCTGCTGCATCTAAAGGACTTGGCATTCTCCAGAGGCTCATGGGAGAAAAAATAGACAAAAATTCCGCAATGAAAAATAAAATTCCCACCGAAAATGATGTAGCAAGTACAAAATCACTGTTGGGAATATATTAAAGACTGTTTGCAAAACAAATAAAAAAAATAACGCTGATATACCGTATATTTATCGTCCAGGAGACCGTGAATATTTTTTTGACGAAAAATCACGGAAACAGCTCTTTTCTCTTGACAGAACGCAGATGGCGTGCTATACTTTATTCAGGATAAAGTATAGAGGACAAAATGAAAAAGACAATAATATTATCCGCTCTGGCACTGCTTGTTTGCGGAATCGTAAAAACCCCAGCTGAACTATTTTCTATCGAGAGTTTAGACGTAAATAAATCCATGGCTCTAGAAGAAAAAGAGGATTCTAGCATAGTAATATCAGGACAGCGTCTAGAGGATTATAAGCTCGGCTGTTCTACATATGCTGGTGCTATAATTGGAGGATCTGCGCCAAGTGTTGCCCAACGAAATCAGACTATGCGTCTCCTGCATGGTCGCATACGTGAGTGCGCAGTAAGCGATAATGCTGCCATTAGGTTAGTGGCCGTTGATATGGCTAAAGCATGCATGATATTGGGACAACTTGTATGTAAGCTAAAAGCATCAAAGTATGAATCGGCTATTTCTACTATGACAAAAGAAGTAAATCGTACGATGACCTGGATACAAACGGTTAATAGTACAGCGTTCTTTCAATCTAACAAAGCAAATGAAAGGTTGCAAAAATTTGTGGAAAAACTGTACTTAGACGCCAATATGTCAATTACACCGAAAAATCCAAGTGTCGTGTTCAAAGAGGATGTTGCCAAAGAAAATACTCCCGCCTAAAGACAATAAACAGTGCTGCTGCACCGTAGGAAAAAGCAAGCGATTTTGAAAAAACACTGGTGCGATACGCCGTCGAAAGAGGTACAATATACCTCTTCCGAAACCTAGTAATTCAGAGAAATTTTTAGGAGCCAACGGAACG
>JAITAC010000096.1 GCA_031284345.1 Holosporaceae bacterium
GTTTTTTCTACCGTCGATTGTAACCTTGATGCATTTCATAATTGAGAGGGCGCTCTCCTTCTTTTCTACACTTCTCATCAAGTTATGCGCCGGCACCTCTTCCACCAATTACCATAATAGCAGGAAAATGTAAAATTTCCGTTAACGGCGAAAAATTTCTATAAATTAACGAATTTTTAAGATGTTTTTGATACCATGATATGCGTTGGAATTCATATCGCACGCCACAGGAGGGAGTATCAATATAATAAATATGGAGAATAAGTTTCAAAATCAAAATCTGTAGTAATACCAGATCCCATCTCTGATTTGCCATTGCCGACTTGGCATCGACTGGTACAGTATGCACTCCGCTAGTTATTTGGATAATTCAAAATGGGATCTGATATAATTCGTCGGATGGTCAGATAATTTGTACTGAAACTTGCTATTATCATGATTTTTTTATATTTTATTGCCTTTGTGTGGGGGTGGAATAATACCAAGTTCAGGTTTAGCTGTTCAAATAGTATCGTTGATTTAGAGGCAGCACAGAGCACGTATTGAACAATTTGTAACTGAATTTGGTATAATGTGCTATAATAAATATATACATGAGACTGCCATATCCGGAAATTTGCATATGCGTTTATTTCATAAGCTTCTCTCTTTTGGTTTCGCTTTTTTAGGAACGTTGGAAAGCGTTTTTACTATTCAAAACGATGTAACGCTGATGCCGGATTTATTAAAAATCTATCTGGAGTCAGTGCTAAAATTTCCGGCACCCGCAATAACCGAAGGAATTTCATTTCGGAAATTGTTCCAATGGCTATATTTTAATTTGCATCGATTGGAACTATATCTGAAAAGCGATTACAATTGTGAAAAAAACCCGTTAGGCAGCGATATCGAAAATATTCATTTTCTGGATATCATAGGCCAGTCCAAAAAAAAATTGCGAATAGCGGCGGAATATTTCGATCAAGAAATGGCTAAAAACGAAGATAGTTTTAAAATATCGGCAGTTTTAATTAATCATATGAAAGCGGCATTTAAATCCTATACTCGCCTCTGGGAAGAAATTAATAAATTTGAAAAAAATAGCGAAAAATCCAGAAAAATTTCCCCAATACTTCCGATTTTTGGCCAAAATATTACAGACTTCTGCTACAAACGCATAATAATCGATATGATCTACAGCGTAAAAAACAATATAACAGAGCCGATTTTAATGGAGGAATTGCAAAAACTTTTGAACCAACTAGATCCCCAATCTGCAGCAATAAAATATACAAAACCCATTTAAAGAGCCTGGTATTAGAGTCCGCGAGATCTCGACAACTTCCATTCACAAACCATCTTTTGAAGAATCTCCAAAAGTTTTGGTTTGTGAACAGTTTTCATAGTTTCGTTATTTCAGCTCGACTTTTGCGCCGACCTCTTCTAATTTTGTTTTTATTTTATTGGCTTCGTCCTTGGAGATCGCTTCTTTTACGGCCTTTGGAGCGGCTTCCACCAGAGCTTTAGCTTCCGTGAGGCCCAAACCGGTGAGCTCTCTTACCACCTTAATGACTCCGATTTTTGAAGCGCCAACTGTGGTGAGGATTACATCAAACTCTGTTTTTTCCTCGACGGCGTCGGCGGCAACCGGAGCAGCAGCGGCCACGGCGACCGGAGCGGCAGCCGAGACTCCCCACGCTTCCTCGAGTTTTTTACTCAGTTCGGCGGCTTCCAGGACCGTTAATTTTGATAATTCTTCTACTAATTTTTCTAAATTTGCACTCATTTTTTTTCTCCAGTTTACTAACACAAATTTCTATTTTTCAGCATAGGCACTTAAAACGCGAGCGATTTGAGCCGCTGGCGCTTGCAGCAACGTAGCCATACGTTGTGCTGGCGTCTGAATAACGGCGATAATATTGGCGCGCAGTTCGTCCATTGATGGCAATTTAGCCAGCATGACGACTTCTGCCGCAGACAATGTTTTACCGCTATACCCACCACACAGAATGACGATCTTACCATCGTTCTTTGAAGCGTACTCATGTATTACTTTCGCAGAACCGGTGATATTTTTGGAAAACACGAGAGCTGTTTGTCCTCCGAGATGGGAAAGAATACTTGCGAACGGCGTATCCTTTACGGCAAGTCGGGCCAGAGTGTTTTTGCAAACAAGGTAGCTGGACGAGACAGCTCTCAGCTGTTTTCTTAGATCTCCCGTATTGGAGACCGTCATTTTATTTTGATTAACCACGAAAATTGCTTCACTTTCGTTGAAACTTTTTTTTATTTTCGCGATTACTTCTGGTTTTTTATTTTTTTCCACAGTAATCTCCACAAAAAATAACAGAATAAGTTCAGAGGGTATCAGAGTATAGAAAAACGAGAATTTAGAAAATTCAGTCAATCTGCAACGGCATATTTAAGCTTACGCACCGATGGTCTCCGACAGACTCTGGAATTGCGACACTAGAAGGTAAACACTTCAGCGATGTCCAATTTCAATCCTACTCCCATTGTACTAGAGAGTGTTACGGATTTCAAGTATGATCCTTTTACGCTAGCGGGTTTTGCTTTTACCACAGTTCCCACAAAGGCTTTAATATTTTCTTCAATTTTATCTTGTGGGAAGCTTATTTTACAGAGTCCTGCATGGACGATACCGTTTTTATCGAGGCGATATTCCACCTGACCGGCCTTCGAATTTTTAATGGCGGCGACGACGTTTGGAGTAACGGTTCCCAATTTTGGATTTGGCATGAGGCCTTTTGGTCCCAGGATTTTACCTAGACGTCCCACAACGCCCATCATATCTGGACTTGCTATGCAGACGTCGAATTCTATATTTCCGGAGGTAATTTTTTCTATCAGATCCTCGGCACCGACGAAATCGGCTCCGGCGGTACGGGCGTCGTCAGCGGTGGTACCACGGGCAAATACGGCGACCCGCACTTGTTTGCCGGTTCCGGCCGGCATAGACACCATTCCGCGAATATTTTGGTTGGCGTTTTTGGGATCGACATTTAAATTAATTGCCACTTCTAGGGTTTCATCGAATTTACATAAAGAATTTTCCTTTAAAAACGAAACAGCTTCTGCCAAACCGTAGACTTTAGCGGTTTTGATTTTTTCGGCGATTTTTCTATATCTTTTTCCAGCACTAGCCATGACTACACAACCTCCAATCCCATAGAACGCGCTGATCCCAGCACCATCATGATGGCGCCTTCGAGATCATTGGCATTTAAATCTTTCATTTTCTTTTCGGCTATTTCCCGAGCCTGAGCCATTGTCAGAGAAGCGACGTTTGCGCCTCTTCCCGGAGTAGCTGATCCTTTGGTTACTTTTGCCGCCTGTTTTATATAATAGGAAACCGGCGGGAGTTTTATCACAAACGAAAACGTTCTATCGGCATAGGCGGTGACAATGACTGGTAAAGGGGTACCAACCTCATACGACTGAGTCTGTGCATTAAACGTTTTACAAAATTCCATAATATTCAGCCCCCTCTGCCCCAACGCTGGGCCGATTGGAGGAGACGGATTTGCTTTGCCCGCAGGTACCTGCAGCTTGACATATCCAACAATTTTTTTAGCCATAAACCCTCAATATGCGAATTAGATTACAGTTTTTACCATAGATAATTCTATTCTGCAAGTGTCATCAAGTTATAGATGATGTTTTTTTGATGAAGTTCTAGGAATGCAATATGGAACAGCCGACATTCCGCGAATTCTGCTATATCTTGATTCTGAGATTTATTTTTCATATTTACAGCCCTCCTGTGGCACATTTGACAAACTTTATCGAATATCATAATATTAAAAGTGTCTTAAAAATCCGTTAATTTGTAAGATTTTTTTTCGCCGTCAACGAAGATCTTTCCGCTTTCCACAAATATGAAATCAATGGAATAGATGCATCGCAGCACCAAAGGCTTTACGCCCCATAAAAAATAAAAATACATTCCCTAGCCAATAGGTCGCAGAATCGCCGAGTGGTAAAGCCGCTCCTGGTAATTGTTGACTTTTTTTTATATCGTGAAGTATAATCCAAACGCTTTATAGAGGAGAACGATCCGCATGTTTAATTCATTTTCCAGCAAAATCTCAGATATATTCGATAAGCTGCGCCGCAAAGGAATACTAAGTGAATCCGACGTGGACGCTGCTCTTCGGGAGATCCGCATAGCACTGCTGGAAGCCGACGTTTCATTGGAGGTGGCTAGAAAATTTATTGCTAACGTAAAAGAAAAAGCCATTGGCCAGGATATTGTGAAGTCCGTATCTCCGGGACAAATGGTGACCAAAATCGTGTATGATCATCTGGTGGAGCTGCTGGGAACGTCCGCGGAGATAAATCTTTCCCAAAAACCTTATAAAATTATGCTTGTTGGTCTGCAGGGAGCTGGAAAAACTACAACAGCTGGAAAATTAGCAAAATTTTTCACGAAAAAAGGAAAAAAAATTGTGACGGCTTCCACAGACGTGCACCGGCCAGCCGCCATTGAACAATTGCGGGTGCTGTCGAATAATATTCCCGGAACCATCTTTCCGCAATCACAAGAAGAAAAAAGGCTGTCCCCCGACGAAATAGCTCGCTTGGCTCTGAAGACCACCGAACGCGAAAACGCCGATCTGCTGATACTCGATACCGCCGGTCGACTGCACATCGACGAAGTAAAAATGGACGAACTAATGCAAACCCATCGGATAATCGATCCCGACGAAATAATTCTGGTGGTGGACATCATGACCGGACAAGACGCCATCAACATCGCTAAAAAATTCGCCGAATCTGTGGCGGTCAGCGGCATAATTCTCACCCGAGTCGACGCAGACGCCCGCGGCGGAGTCGCATTGTCCATGCGATATATCACCGGATGTCCCATAAGATTCCTCGGCGTCGGAGAACAACTGGACGATATCGAGTTCTTCGATCCCGATCGTATCGCCGGAAGATTACTTGGAATGGGTGATATCGTCTCGCTGGTGGAAAAAGCTCAGGAAAATTTCTCCCTGAAAGACGCTGAAGAAACAGCTAAAAAAATGCAAGAAGGCATTTTTACACTAGACGATATGGTCACCCAAATGGAAAGAATGTCCCAAATGGGAGGACTTAAATCGCTCATGAAAATGCTCCCCCAAAGCAGACAATTGGAAGATATCATGGAAATGCAAGGCGTTTCTGATAAAACCATGAACAGAAATATCGCGATTATAAGATCCATGACCAAAAAAGAAAAAAATAATTATAAAATACTAAACGGATCTCGCCGAAAACGCATTGCCAAAGGATCTGGTACCAGCGTTCAGGAAGTCAATAGGTTGATAAAACAATACGAAAGCACCATGGGAATGTTTAAAAAAATAAAAAAACTCGGCGGCCTGGGAAAAATAATATCAATTATGGGAAAATAGGTAAAAAAAATGAACAATAATAAAATTAATTTCTTTGATGACATAGAGCGTCTGCGAGGATTTGCATGTCTTCTGGTTTATATCCAGCATTTTGCGCTGATTTGTCCACTGAAATTCATATATAATATTTTGCCAGCTTATCTGCTCCGAGGCGAAGGCGGAATGCGAATATTTTTCGCCATATCCGGATTTGTGGTAACATTATCGCTGGTAAAAAAACTCGAATCCATTTCCGGCGAGCAGTTTATCGACAGATTAAATTCGGCAAGATCCATGCTCTATTCTTTTTACAAAAATCGATTTTTCCGCATATTTCCGGTGGTATTTATCATGCTGCTGATAATGTTCACATTTATGTATCTGACCGAAAATGATACGAATTTTATGTGGTCGCTGCTGCGTTGTCCCATAGATGTATTTTTTGGCGTTCACAATTATTCGGTGGGAGCGTTCGCAGAGGTCGAGAAAATTCACTTTGGAGGTACAGGATCGCTATGGACACTGGCGGTCGAAGGGCAATTTTATCTTCTGTGGCCGATAGTGCTGTTGCTTTGCAAAGATAATAATATCCGCACCATTGTATCGCTGGGAATGGGATGCCTATTTTTGCTGGTTGTACAGCCTATGGCGTCGTATCTGGGCGGAATCAGCTACTACAGCACCTACAACAACCTGGCGGAATTATTCCTCGGATCTTTTTTTGCTTTTATTTATAAAGAAGACATGGGAAAAAATGCCAATCGCATCGTTGGGCTCATCGCTTCCACTATTATGGCGCTGGCCATTTGGTATTATCCGAGTTCCATAGATCGAAACGTCTTTTTTTGCAAAATGGTGTTGTCTATTATTTCCGTATCTCTCGTGGTGCTCTGCGTATTCGTCAGGGGAAGCTTCAATGTGCCGGGATTGGGCCGCATATTTCAATATCTAGGTAGCAGATCATTTTCTTTTTATGTCATACATTTATTTATAGCCAATGTCACGGTTTGGTATGTAAATTCCATACATTTCCCGAAAGAATCGTTTTCGACATACGACTTCTACAAATATGAGTTTATAATAGGAACAGTTGCTTCGCTAGTGCTAGCGGAAATTCTCTACAGGTTTGTGGAAAAACCCCTGAGAAATTTCGGAAGAAAGTAAGGACTCTATGAAAAATAATGTTGTTTACGGTGTAGTTTGCGTAGTTTTGGGAGCGATCTTGGCAACGGGATGTTCCGCTGACAAAAATAACGCTGCCCATGTCGTTCAAAACGGAGATAATTCAGCTGCCATGAGGCGTATAGCCCACAAGGCTCGTAAAGCTGGTAATATCGATGCGGCAATTAATCTTTACAACAAAGCTATTGAAATTGATCCAGCTAATCCGGAAGGATATTTGGGATTGGCGGAATCCTGCATGGATAAAAATCTCCTGGACGCGGCTTCCGAGCATCTAAAACAGGCCGAGTCTCATGGATGCAATCGCAAAAAATCTAGCTATATTCGCGGAAAGATATTTCTATTGTCAGGTGATCAGGGATCTGCGGAACGCGAATTTATCAAGTACGAAGGCGTTGATTCTCTAAATGCCCTGGGAGCCATCTATGATTCTCGTGAAGAACATCAGAAGGCGCAGAGATACTATAAGCGCGTTATTGCGATGTCTCCGAACTACATAGACGCTTACAATAACATGGGGCTGTCTCTTTTGTTGTGTAGACGATACAAAGAAGCGATATTTTATCTGGAAAATGCTTGCTCATTGCCGGAGGCTGATGTTACCTACAGAAGCAATCTTGCGTTGGCCTATGGCCTTGCGGGCAATCTTTCCAAAGTCCGAGAGGTGTACGCTCAGGATTATGACGGAACCGAGCTTGAAAGACGTGTCGCCTATATGAAAGAGCTGATTTCATCGCTAAAATAGAGGCGAAAACCTTTGCATAATCGTTTCCGTGGAGTGCAAGAAATGATCTGGTACAAAAAAATTTTTTATGTCCTCGGAATTTTATTTTTCATATTTTCGGGATTAGCACTGGCGCCAATGGCGGTAGATTTCTGCCTTGGTCATGATTTTCCCATTGAATTTCTCATTAGCAGCATATTTTGCTGTTTTTTGGGAGGTGTATTATTTTTCTCCTGTAAATTTTCCGAGAGTCAAGTTCCTGACGCCCGAGAAAAAATTTTGATTATTCTGCTATCATGGATTAGTTTTCCTATTTTAGGGAGCCTGCCATTTTTTTTATCGTCCCTGCAGATGTCGTTTGTGGATTCTGTATTTGAGACGACATTATTGCTGACCACCACTGGTTCAGGTGTAATTTACGATACCCGGAGTCTATCGGAAGGTTTTTTACTCTGGAGAAGCCTTTTGCAGTTATTTGGAGGCATAGCCTTCGCAGCCTCATTTATATATATATTTCCGCATTTGAAATCCATTTATACACCGACATTTAATGAAGCAGGCAGAAGCAATTACGCGTTTTTAAGTCAGATAAAGACTATTTTGCTGGTGTACTTATCATTAGCAGTCATGAGTTCATTTTTATTTGTGGGAACGGGAATATCTGCTTTAGATTCCATTTGCTATTCTTTTTCGGCTTTGTCCACGGGCGGAGCCATACCGGACAACACCTACGACATTTCTGGAATTTCGCAGCGGGTGAGCTGGATACTGCCGGTTCTCATGCTCATCGGAGGATGTCCGATCGTTTTCATAACTGGATTATTTTCCGAAGGCATTGGGGTTTTTAAAAATCGACAATTTATTTGTTATGTATCGCTGGTATTTTTGTTGGTTATGCTGTTATTTGCCTTGATGTCTTTTCCGAGCACTTCCAGCGCTCTGGACACTCTAAAAAGATCGTTTTTCATGGTGACGTCTTCCGTTACCACCACCGGCATTGGACTAAGTGCTTCAGATGCTCCAGACTCTTTCGTCAACGCTTTACTCTATATCATTAATTTTATTGGAGGATGTTCCGGTTCCTGCAGTGGCGGCATAAAGATCTTTCGCCTGATGATTATGTTCCAGCTGATTAAAAGCTATCTGATCCGCATTGTCAGCACAAACGTTGTCCACGTGCCAACCTACGCCGGGAAAAAATTGGAGGAGACGGATGTTACAGGATTATTTTCCTATTTTATTTGCTACGCCGTCATTGCAATAGTATTCTCCACTGCTCTGACATTTTTCGAAATGGAATTGGGAAAATCTTTTGGAGCCGTTATGACATGCCTGAATAACAATGGTCCATTTTTCGATCTACATAGGGCCACAGCGCTGGAAATGGCCAACTTGGGGATTGCCGCAAAAATAATTTTGACGCTTTCCATGATCGCCGGCAGAGTCGATTTCATTCCTTTGTTTATGGTAATGCTAAAGCCATTTTGGGGAAAAAAATTCGAGAACTTTCAATAAACACGCTCAACTCTGGACTTTCAAAGGTTATCGGACAATGGTCGTCGGCGAACGCGTTCAAATCGAT
>JAITAC010000105.1 GCA_031284345.1 Holosporaceae bacterium
GTTGGAATCGAAAATGTCCACAATTACGCCTACTCCAGTTAAATCCTCGAATAGCTCAATGAATTCGTGGGGAATATAATCAATGCCAATGTTCAGATATAGGATTTTTTCCCGATCGAACGGTCCAAAATCAATCTGAGAAAGTTCCTGATACAACTTGCTTTCGTTGGAACGAGAATTATGAAGCTCCGAGAAAAAAGCGTATAAAGAACATAAAACAACTGCTAAAACAACATATCTTTTCATATTCAGGAGACTTGCTTAAAAACAACGGACTCTTCTTTAGCCGTTTTTGCGTATTTATAGATGCCATAGGGAATGGTAATTATGTACAGCGCAATTAGCACTGTCAACGTAAGCCAAAGCTCAGTTATGAGACAAATTATCAAAAAACTTATGAGCAGCAGTTCCTGAGATGCAAAACCATTCTTTATTTCTATCATCTTGGAGGACATGCTTTTGACGGTACTTATCATGAGAACACCGGAAATAAAAAGACAGATGGTAACGATTTTTTCATTCAAAAAACATGTCTTGCCCGTGGAAAAATGCAGGATGAGTGGGAAAAGCGCAATAATTGCACCGGCTGGAGCGGGAATTCCGGTAAAATATTTTTTTTGCCATTCGGGTTTTGGCTCGTTTAAAATCTGAACGGCATTAAATCTTGCGAGTCTGAGCGCACAGCAGACCGTAAAAAACATGCAGATTCCCCAACCGACATTGCCCAGCGCGTAAACCGATCTAAAAAACAGCAGTAGAGCCGGTGCTACACCGAAACACACCAAATCCGACAATGAGTCCAATTCTGCTCCAAATTGAGATGATTGTCCCAGCATTCGCGCCACTCTTCCGTCAAAGGAGTCCAGCAATGCAGATATAAAAACACATACCACTGCCATTTCCCATCGATGAGACAGAGCAAATCTGATGGAAGTCATGCCGAAACAAAACGCCGCAATCGTTATGACTGTGGGAAAAATCCTTGCAAAGGGTACTTTTTTTTTCTGTTGAATATTTTCCGTTTCAATTATATCCATAGCAATTCCTCTCTAAAAATATATAACTTACAACAATTAGTTAATTTTTGGCTTTCAACTGAGCGAGTATGGTTTCGCCAGCCACCATGACCTGTCCTTCTTCCACGAGAATAGTTGCCGTTTTTGGGAAATACACATCGACGCGACTGCCGAATCTTATGATGCCAATGCGGTCTCCCATTCCCAATCCCTGACCTTCGCGAATATCGCAACGAATTCTTCGGGCCACCAGACCGGCTATCTGGACAAACACAACAGCGACATCGTCTACGGTTTTCATGTAGATGGCTTGCCGTTCGTTGTATTCGCTCGCCTTGTCCAGAGTAACATTAAAAAATTTCCCCGGCGTGTAGACGATTTTCTCAACGGTACCGGCCGCCGGAGCCCTATTCACATGAACATTAAAAATACTCATGAAAATACTGATTTTTTTCCAATCGCCTTTTAGCTCTAGTTCTGGTGGAACATCTTCTTCGGAAATTTTTAGGACTATGCCATCGGCGGGACTGACGATGATATCCTTTTTCAGAGGATGCACCCGTTCCGGGTCTCTAAAAAATAATAAACAACAGATTGTTGCTATAAATCCCCCCCAGCCCAGATTGGTGCTTATGTGGCCAAGCAAAACAGCGGCAACGGCAAAAATAGTAGCGAATTTCCAAGCTTCGCGATCAAATGGTAATCGGATATTCATTGTCACTCCTAAATCTAATATTCCGAGACAGATTATATTGTTTTTTTAAACATAATTCAAATTTAATGCCCAACTTTCGTAACACACTAATATTTGAATAATAAAACATACCATGCCTTATTAAATAAATACAAAATATCGATAGAAAGTAAAAATTTTATTATTTTTTTCTGTAATTTCGATCGTACCCGGCCAAATCGCATCATTTTTTTCTGAACAGCATTTTTATATGGTTATTTTTTCCCATTCTGAGATTAATTTTTCTAGACTATATTGGGCGTTGGCAGGACTGCTGGACGGAAGTTTCAAGATCTCCTTCCCGATATCCCGGTGAAAATATTTCATAAATAATTGATGGGCTTTTTCTCCATTGGCATAAATGCGATCAATCTTAGAATTTCGTAATATTTTGGCCAGATCTGCCGGAACGACGTTTTTTATGCTGCTGTCGCTGGAAGCTTCGACGTCACAGCTCTGCAGCACGTCTGCGAGGGCGATTCCGGCTGTGAGGAGCATTTGCTTTTTGTCGGTGATTGTCAAAGGAACGGAATCGGCGTTTGTGATATGGGCAATTATTTTCCAAAATCTATTCTGGGGATGGCCGTAAAAAAAACCGCATTCCCGCGACTTTACCGATGGGAATGTTCCCAATATCAAAATCGATGAATTTTCATTAAAAACCGGATCGAAAGGATGACTTAATTGCATCGGCTTATTTTTAGATCCTGCCCATCCGAGACAGCTGCAGTGCGTTATGCATTAGGTAGGCCACCGTCATTGGTCCGACGCCGTTTGGAACCGGAGATATAGCGGCGGCGATTTCCGAAACCGCATCAAAATCTACATCGCCGACTATTTTTTTAGTCCCGTCGATTTCTATTCTATTTACGCCAACGTCAATGACAATCGCTCCGGGTTTTATGAAGTCCCGGGTAATGTATTTAGGTTTAGCGATGGCACTGACCACAATGTCCGCTCTACGACATATTTCCGCAGCGTTTTGCGAATGGGAATGCAGTACGGTTACGCTACAATTTTCATTCAGCAGCAACTGCGCCGTCGGTTTTCCCACAATGGACGATCGTCCGAGCACCACCGCATGAGCTCCGGCTATGTCACGTCGCACACTGCAAATGAGATGCAGAATCCCCAAAGGAGTGCATGGCACAACCCCCGGTTCGCCGGTAAACAATTTTCCCTGGTTTATGGTGGTGAGACCGTCCACATCTTTGCGCGGATCAATCAGATCTACCAAATCTCTGAAATTCAGTCCTTCTTCCAGAGGCGACTGCAGTAATATGGCGTGGACATCTGTGTCAGCATTTAGTCTTTTTATTAAATCAGCGATCTCGTCAGCTTTTGCGCCATACTTGAACTTATGCACACTGGATTTTATGCCAATGGACTCCGCTAACTGAACTTTTTTGGAGATATAAATCTCGCTCGCCGGATCCGCACTGGCACTTATCAGCGCGACACTCGGCGCTATGCCTCCGCACTTCCCGATCTTGGCGCTTATGGACTCACATACCTCCTGCGATATTTTTTTTCCATTGATTACAACGGCCGCCATTATGTTTTTCTCCCACCTATAATAATTTTCTCACTATGCCATCCATAACATGATTTAAAAAAATTAACAATAGCAGTAAAAATAACGGTGAAAGATCCATAGGAAAAACTAAACTTGCTGGAATTTTTTTCCGTATGGGATCGAGAATAATATTGGATAATTTATTAATGCTGCCTATCAGCGACCATAAAAATTGATTTCTATTATCCAATATCCGGGCAAATACCAACCAACTCAACACTACATCCGCAATGACAATGTATGCCATAAAATTAAATCCGTATTTCAGCGCAATCAAAAACGCCGAGATCAAAATAGTCGCCATTTTCCCTCCCTGAAAAAAAAACTACACGGGAACATCTATTTCTTCCACAGAAACATTTCCATCCTTATCAGAAGATATTTGATTAATTTTTAATTGTGTCGCTTCCAATATACCATCGCAGTGTTTTTTTAGCAGAGTACCGCGCTCATACAGCGCCACCGATTCCTTAAGAGTTGATTTTCCTTCTTCAAGAGCTCTTACGATATTTTCCAATTCTTTTAGGGCGTCTTCAAATTCTATTTTACTAATGTCGTTCTTCATTTTATTCTATTCCTATAGCTAGCTTTTACCGTATCCAGAATACATAAATAGTGGACTTTTTTACATGGCTTTTTATAAAAAAGATAATCTCGCGAAAGATTCCCCGAAGAACGATCTCGGATCTCCACTAACAAATGACGTCCTATCCATACTGCACCGGATAGAATCCCATAATGCGGAAGCGCGTCTAGTTGGCGGAGCTGTGCGCAATTACCTTATGGGAATCGCCATCTCGGACATAGATATAGCAACAACAGCATCTCCCGCAGAAATAATAAATATCTTTAGCGATATCGATGGCGTAAACGTGGTTCCAACCGGCGTCGATTACGGAACGATAACTCTCATACATAACGAAAAACACTACGAAATAACAACGCTCCGCAGCGACATAGAAACTTTCGGTCGAAAAGCGCGAGTGAAATTTACAAAATCCTTCGCACTGGACTCGCAGCGGCGGGATTTCACCATAAACGCCATCTACATGGACAAAAACAGACGCATCTTCGATTATCATAACGGCCTAAACGATATCGCCGAAAAAAA
>JAITAC010000135.1 GCA_031284345.1 Holosporaceae bacterium
TGCCGACATCAACTGATTAATATTAATTTTTTCAAGATTACCATTTTGTAACTGCAGTGCTCCAAAAAAAGTTTTTGTTCGGAGTACTCCCACGATATTTTCAGAATTATCCCGCCACAATGGAACTCGAGAAAAGTGACAAGACATTAGCTCCTCTACAATTTTCTCTATGGGCAGAGAAGCGTCGATGGTCTTGAGATTTTTCCGATGGATCATTATATGACTAACCGAAATTTCTTCAAGATCCAAAATACTTTTAAGCATACTTTTTTTCTGAGATTCTTCTTCGTCCCCATCGGATGAATGCATTTCTATAGCGCCGCGCAGTTCTTCGTCAGCTTGGTCTGACGCGGTTCTTTTATCTGCGGGTACACCGATCATCTTTAGCGTAAATTTCGCGCAGAATTCTAAAATTGCCGTAATCGGTTTTAGAATTTTTACCAAATGAAAAAGAAAAGGACCAATAAAAAGGATAAAAGGAATGGTAAACCTTATTACAAGCATTTTTGGAAAAATCTCCGCGTAGATCATCAACAAAAACGCTAGCATCACTTGGTAGATAGTCGCTCCAGTAGTAGTAAAATATTTAATAGAAAAAAGCGTGCTGATTGTCGGAATTAAATACAGGATTAATTGATTTAGAATCAATATCGTACTTACGGAAGTGGATAGATTCTCCTGAAGAGCAACGACTTTCTTTGCTTTTTCATTTCCTCTCTTGGCGAGATGATATATATAAGCGCGCGATGCTCCGGTAATCGCCGTTTCAGACCCGGAAAAAAATCCAGCCAGCGCCACCGCACAAAAAATTCCTACAAAAAACAGGAAACAGGCCATACCTTCAACTTTATAAAATTTTTGGGAACAAAACAAAATTTGTAGCCGAGCATGTAAATTTATAGCTTATCCACGTCCAGCTGCCAATCTAGTATAGTTTTTAACCACGGTAAAGAATTATAAAGTATTTTTTTGAGTCCAGGCGAAGCGCTAGTGCTACATTCATCAACATACTATTATTCCTTGGAATCCAAATATTCTCTCCCAACACTGTTGAATCAATAAAAATTCAATGCAATGGATGGGATAACGTGACAAACTTACCACAGAAAAATAAAAACCACCTCATAAAGTGGATTTATCTATAAAATAGATATAATTTTAAATTGATTTTATAAGCATATGATGATTATATTTAGTGTTTATATTATCCTGTAGTGTGTTGTCGTGGTGATGACGAGCAGTATTTTCGGTAGGAGTAGTAGTAATGAAAAAAGTTATGATTTCTGTAGCGGCGATGGGGGTGTGTTTTGTGGCTGACGCTGCGAGCCGTCAAGGTGGGGATTGGCACGTGGAAAGGGCAAACCCGCAAGACTATGATGCTGAAAGTCCAACGAAGGCGGAGAAAAAACCCAACTTCGGCGGCCTTATATTCGGAATAGGTGCGGCGGTGGAGCAAGTAGGCGTCAAAAATAGTTACACCTTCGGGGACTACCTGTCGCATGTAAAAAATATGCAGGATGAAAGTACCGGACACTGGAAAGGCAGAACGACTGAGGAAAAAAACGACACGAGCGGCAGAGTCGGCGGTTGCATCCAGCTCGGTTACGTGCACAGCTTGGCCCAAGCTCACAGATTACATATCGGCGTGATAGGGTCGGCCCTGTTCACCACGTCCACGCCGTACACAGTTCAGGGGGCAAATGATCCCGGGGGTCGACTGTACAGCCTGAGCCTCGCCAACAGAGGAATAGCGCCAGATCTGGCACTCCAGATAGGCGTAATGAACTGCTCGAAAACCGCATTGTTCTACTTAAACGTAGGAGGTGCGTGGAGAAGGACTAGCGAGCATTACATCGAGCAGCTAGACGCACACTTCGGTGAGGCTGGCTACAACGCTGCGGTAACTGCGGCGGCTGGGGCAACGGAGCTGCATACTGCAGCGGGCGCTCATTACCGAACAGCAGTGGGTTCGCTCATGGGAGGAGCAGCCGCGCACGGCGCGATGTTCGCTGCGATAATGGGGGCGCCCCAGGCAGCCTGGAACGCTTTCACCGCCGTAGGAGGCGCTGCGACACCCGCACAGGTACAGGCACTAAATGCCGCAGTGACAGCAGCACGGGCTGCGATCGCAGGAAACGGTGCTGGACCTGCGTTCCTCGCGATATTTGACGCGACGGTAGGGGCTGCGCAACTGCTCACAGATACAGAACAAGCTGCGAACCAAGCGGCGTTGGCCGTCACGGACAACGAGGCGCTGTTCAACCGCCGAGGGGAAACCATCGCGAATTCGCGCAATACAATGTCCAGGATCACTCCCATAGTGGCTCTGGGCGTAAAATTTCCTATCCGGGATGACATGATTCTGCAGCTAGAATTGTCGCATAGAGTCCAGAGTAGTAAAGAAAAGACGTTCGACAGTTACGGGAGAACTGAAGTGACCGACAAAGGTGGGTTTACTCTAAGACTAATGTTCTGCCACCACATCAAACTTAGGCTGTGAGGCACCTTACGTCCGGATAACGAAAACTGCTCAGCGCGGGAACGAGGCTAAAGCAGGAACGATGACTAAAACCGCTAGTGTGCCTATTGAAACTCTGGGACCCCGTTTGCTACTCTACAGATTACGAGAACACGTGAAATATGAAACCTACACCGCAGGTGCCGCTGCACCTGTCGCGGACCGCCGCTTTCGTCTTGATGCTGGTACTGTCTTGGGGAGCTGCCGCGCTGAACGCGGCGCAGCAGCCAGTAACAAGGATTTTCCTGCGCAAAAAGCAAGACCTGTATTTTTTATGCATCGATTTTGATAAAACGATAACATTTACACCACGAATACATACTTTACCGAATGGTGTAAAAATATTGCTGTCTTTTAACAGCAACGTCATGGTACCTGGTACAAAAAGCATAAACCATCCGATTATTAAGGGATGTTTTTTTGAAAGATTCTCACCATCATCTTTGATGTTTGTCGTTGCTACAAATGAAAACGTTGCGGTCATCTCGAAAAAATATACCAAAAACTCCATTAGTATCTGCTTTCAAATCAAAAAAAAGCACACCATTGTTATCGACGCCGGCCATGGCGGAAGGGACCCCGGCACAAGAGGAGTACTAGGACATTACGAAAAAAATATTACCCTTATTTCCGCTATTGAATTAAGAAATCTCCTTGTGAAAAGTGATAAATATAAAGTTATTCTCACGAGGGATAGAGATATTTCTATTTCCCTAGATGAAAGAAAACAGAAAATAACTTCATCGAAGGCGGATTTTTTTATATCTCTTCATACGGATAGCAATGATGATAAAAACCTCCGGGGGATATCAATCTACACACTCTCATATCCTGATCATATAAAAAACACAACAGATACAAATGGCACTTCCCTAGGGTTCCTGCTCCAATCAAGGAGATTCGCGGAGTATTTGATTAAATATATCCCGAACGCCTGCCAAATAAAAAACCGTCCCTGCCGCAACAGTGAACTAAAAATCCTTAGAGCGGATATGCCGGCAGTTCTTATAGAATTGGGATGCATTTCCAATAAAATAGATGATGAATTATTGCATTCGCAGGATTTTCGTAAGAAAATAATAGAGGCCATCAAATATGCTCTGGACGATTTTTTTAAAAAGGAAAAATAATGAGGCTGTTGCGCTGTATTGGTTGTGCCGTGGGCTCATTGCTATTGATGGTTGGTATTGGGACGCTCGCTATTTTTTTTATCCTATATTTCTTTTCGGCGGAGTTGCCGGATCATAATTCGCTGAAGGAATACTCGCCGGATCTATCCAGTCGCGTTTTTCTGAGAGATGGGAGTAAGTTGTGCGAGTACGCAAGCGAAAAAAGGTATTTCATTCCCATTGATAAAATTCCCAAAAGGCTGATTAATGCGTTTTTATCTGCCGAGGATAAACATTTCTTCGAACATATGGGACTTGATTTTACGGGAATATTTCGATCTTTCATCAAGAATTTAGCAAATTTGGGCAGAGGGAAGCGGCCACAGGGAGCATCCACGATAACCCAGCAGGTAGCCAGGATTTTTCTGATAAAAAACAATGAAGTCTCTTATGTCAGAAAAATAAAAGAGGCAATCCTATCCTATAAAATAGAAAACTCGCTTACAAAAATGCAAATCTTAGAGCTTTATCTGAATCAAATTTATTTGGGGTACGGAAGCTACGGTGTTGCCGCAGCAGCAAAAGCCTATTTTGATAAAAGTTTAGATGAACTGACTCTTAGCGAATGCTCTTACTTGGCATCTCTGGCAAAGGGCGCCGGGAACTATCATCCCATTAAACATCGGAGTAAGGCCATCGGACGTCGGAATTGGGCACTGCGGCGGCAGTTGGAGGACGGCTACATAACGCAAAATGAAATGGAAAATGCACTAAAAGAAGAGTTTAAAACTATGGAACAACTCTCCAATAATAACGCTGTTGCCGAGTATTTTTCGGAAGAAATTCGAAAATATCTGATAGAAAAATTTCCATCCAAGAACCTTAACAAAGAAGGATTTATCATACGGACTACCTTAGATGCACGACTGCAGCGCTGCGTCTATGATACCTTGCGCAAAGGACTCGAAGAAGTCGATCGTCGCTATGGGTGGCGCGGTCCCATGTGCACCATCGACATACAAAAAACTCCGGCAGAGATGCTTCAGGAATTACGAAATGTTTCCACTCCCAAAGGGATGGAAACGTTTTTGCGAGCCATCGTTATTTCAAACGACGGTAAGAGCGCGACAATAATTACGGAAATAGAAGAAAAAGGAGAGATCCTGGAGAGTGATGTTAAATGGGCCAAAAAAATGAAATCTGGAGATGTAGTTTTCGTTGCCCCTGTCACGGATGATAAAAACAAGCGTAAATTTACGCTCAAGCAGTTGCCTCAAGTCCAAGGAGCCATGATAGTAGTAGAAGTAGACAGCGGTAGAATTTTGGCGATGCAGGGCGGATATTCATTTTCGCAAAGTGAATTTAACAGAGCCGTACAGGCCATGCGTCAAATAGGCTCAGCCTTCAAACCTTTTGTATATTTGGCCGGATTGGAATGTGGTTTTGCACCCAATTCCATTATTGACGCCAGTCCCATAGAAATAGATTTGGGAGGCAATTTGGGAGTCTGGAAACCAAAAAATTATCGCGGAATAATTCTGGATAAAATCACGTTCCGGCAGGCGCTCGAAAGATCTGTCAACACCGCGACCTTGCGGATAGCCCAGGAAGTAGGAATCGAGAAGATTGCTAAAATTGCCCAACAATTCGGTGTTTTTGATACCATGCCGGAGATGCTATCCTATGCTCTCGGTGCCGGTGAAACGACTCTCTTGAAACTTACGACCGCCTATGCAATGTTGGCCAATGGCGGGCGAAGAATTACTCCAACCATGGTAGAATATATTCAAGATAAGCAGGGCAAAGTAATATATAAAAGAGATGAACGCATCCTCGAAAATTATGTTAATTACACAGCCGAACTGCCTCCAAAATTAAATGACACGCGGCCTCAGATATTAAATCCAGAGAGTATTTATCAGATTACATCGTTGCTGGAAGGAGTAATGCAAAGAGGATCTGGTGCTAGCGCCCGTATTCTTAATTTTCCTCTAGGTGGAAAAACTGGCACCAGCAACGATAGTCGCGATACATGGTTTATAGGATATACGCCGGACATTGCCGTCGGTATTTTTATCGGATTTGATGATCATTCGAAATCTCTGGGAAAAAATGCCAACGGAACGAATACAGCCTTACCTGTTTTCATAGATTTTATGCAAAAAGCCAAGTCTTATTTTACACCGAAACCATTTAGGATACCGAAAGGAATTAAACTGCGTAGAATAGATGCCGAGACCGGCGAAATCTCTTCAACGGATAGCTATAATAGCATTATCGAGGCCTTCAAGGACGAAGATCCAGAAGAGCAAAATTCACTGAAGGGTCGGACCGGCATCCTAGATATCCTTGACGAAGACACAACCGAACAAGCCGAGAAAAGTACTTTTCTGGGAATTTATTAGGTGCCGAGCAAGATCCGTTTGCAATAATATGCTTAAGTATAAGCATTCTAATCCGTTATTCGCGTTTTGAAGGAAATAGATTGCTAGGATGAGATATGATGAAATTCAGCAGGTTAAGTTCACATAGGGCACATCGGATTATTTTATGTTTTTGCGAGGATATTACTGCCGGTTCGACAAGTAAATTACTCAGAATTAATTGCAACACCATCAATCTAAACTACAACCACTTTCGCGACCTCATATTTCAGCAAAGGTTTCGAGAAAATGCTCGGAATTGAAGCGTTCCGGAGCTTCGCCAAGAGACTATTGGCCAAATTCGCAGTATTAAATGATGATAATTTCATCATGCGCTTGAAAGAGTACGAGTTCCATTATAATAATAGGGACAAGAATCTCGTTAAAATGTTGACTAAGGTGGTCAGTAGATAAAAAAAAGTGCTAGTCTAGAGCCATACAGATATTTTTTTGGGTAACAATCCCATTATTTTATGATAGTTGAGAACAATTGTACTTGCTAGGTTCAGTTGACGCTTAATATATTAATGTAGTATTCCGAGATATGCTTGAAAGTGGAGAGGCAGCATGGAATTGTCATTGGAGCAGTACGAGAAGATAAGAGGTTATTTTCCGGTA
>JAITAC010000030.1 GCA_031284345.1 Holosporaceae bacterium
GTATTTGTTCGGCTATTCTCTTTTTTTTAGCCAGCAATGGGCATATTTTCGCCGGAAATAACAAAAAAATAGATGCGGGAGTGGGCTTTTTGGCCGATGCCGATGCAGACGCCGACGCCGATGATGACGATGAATACGAAAACGAAGGTGAAGATGAAGATGAAATTACACAAGAAAAAATTGTAACCTCGAAATCTTTTTTAAATAATCGAAGCAGGCAGAAAAAAAATAATAATATAAACGCGTCGGCTCCGCCTAAAACAAAAGCACAGCACAATGTTTCCGCAGCGGAAGAGGAAAAAGATTCTACAACTTCTGAAAAAATTTTTTATAAAGAAATTGAAGTAAATTCCGTAAATTTCATAAATCTAAACGAAAAGATTAGCGAAATATTTATTCCGGATCCAAGTATCATTGATGTGCAACTGCTGAACAGTAATTCTTTGTATGTTCTTGGATTGTCTCCCGGTACGACGACTCTGATGATAAACGGCAATAACGCCAAACCGCTGGTGGACTGCAAAGTGCGGGTTACATATCCACTGAAAACCATAAGGGAAGCAGTTTGGGAAATGTATCCGGACGCCAATATTGAGTTTGTGTCTTTGGATAGTTCGCTGATTCTGAAAGGGAAAGTACCATCTCCGGAAATGGCCGCAGATATCGTAGAAATTGTCGGGAAATTTTTAGATGCCACAAAAATTATAAATAAATTGCAAATCGAGACCTCTACGCAGGTGCTGCTGAAAGTAAAGATAGCCGAAGTCACAAGAGAATTAACCAAGAGTCTGGGCATAAATTGGAGAGCCATATCGACTAGCAAGGACATCGCCGGCGCCAGCTATGGATTTGTAACTGGAAATTCAGCTACTTTTCTTAATGTTGCGACGGCGCCGGAAGATATGACCAAAATTGGAGGCGTCTTGTCCGCAGATATAAAAGGTGGTCGATGGGTGGCTCATGTGGGCGGAAAAAGTGGACTTTCCGGACTCCTGGATGCTTTAGCTAACGAATCTTTTGCATCGATTTTGGCGGAACCAACTTTAGTGGCTTTGTCCGGCTCCAGAGCAACATTTAAATCCGGAGGTCAGCAGGGATTCCTCGTAGCACAGCAGGGAACCAACAACAATACAACGGAATTTAAAGATTGGGGGACTTCCATAGATTTTACTCCCATTGTCATATCAGAAGATAGAATTACCATAAAAGTTAATCCAAAGGTCAGTACTCTTGCAACCTCCAGTAACGGTAGTACTCCGGCGTTGACAAGCAAAGAAGTATCCACCACTGTGGAATTGGGCAGTGGCGAAAGTCTGGCAATCGCTGGATTGCTGCAGCGAAATACTACAACATTAGCAGTTGAAACGCCGTTTTTGGCGGATCTTCCGGTGCTGGGAGCTTTATTTCGCCAGAATAACGTATCGAAAACGGAAAAAGAATTGGTCATTATTGTTACACCTTACATAGTAAAGCCGTCTTCCAAAAAATTAAAGACGCCAACGGAAATGGTTCCGAGATTATACTCTCCTCTGGAATCTATTTTGACAAGAAAATTTCATAAAAATATAAAAAAATGTCATGGTGCAGGATTCTCCATTAGGTAGATTGAGGTGAAATATGAATGCAAAATCTATTACAGTTATATGGTTTTCCATCCTGCTCATGGTCGGCTGTGAAAAACAATATAAGGTAGATGACGGCTATGTTCATGAATTTGCCGAAATTAACGTTGTAAAACATATAAATTCTTTGTTTTTTCCCTTGAACGAACATAAAAATTTTTCGCCAAGTGTTAGAAGAACGATGAAAAAATTTCTTGGAGACGCTAAAAAAAATGGGATAGAAAATATTGCGTTTTTCATTATTTCACCTCCAGTACTAAGCGACGACCTGCAGCAAATAATAAAGAAACAAGTTTTGGCCATTGCTTATAAATCAGGATTTATGGCGAGCAGAATCTCCTATGACGGGACTCTTCAAAGCAAAGGTTCAGAAATTGGAGTCAGCATCGAGACTTTGAAATACGCGCTACAGGAACCAGATTGCTCTACGTGGTCGGAATATGTGGGGGACACCGATACCAACAAAGATTTACCAAGATTCGGAGCCGCAGATCGGCACAACCTAAAGGAAATGATCGCGAACGAAGCAGATTTGGCCACGCCAAGAAAATATAAAGGACCGCGCACACAGAACGCCATTACGGCTATGAATGCTATGAATACTTCTGGTGCGGCCAGTGGTGCGACCAGTGGTGCGGCCAGTGGTGCGGCCAGTCGCTAATGGAGAATAGTTGATGACCGGAAATTTGTTTTGAAAATTTTCTGAGATTTTAGCGGCATCATAATATATTTGAAACACGCTGGAGACTTTTATGGCAGCAGATAATTTAGAAGAGTTACCGTACAACCTGGTTGGAGTTGTGACAGATCCGGTGTCAATACGGATTTTGAATGATTTTGTAAAAGAGACGAATCTTGCCTATTCCGAGGTTATAGCAGGCTCTCCAGATGACGCCTTGAAATTCATAAAGGAGCACCGAAATCCAAAAACTCTCATTGTTGACGTATCAAATTCCGATTTGCCGCTCGCAGATATCAATAAAATCAAAGATTTTTCCGCTCCCTATGTGAATATAATAGTCATAGGAAGCAGAAACGACGTAGGGCTATTTCGAGACTTTATCAATGCCGGTGTATCTGATTATTTAGTGAAACCCATTAATGTGGCACTGATAAAAAAATCCATCGAAAATCTTGGAAATATTCAAAAATCCAGTACCTATGAAAAAACAGGAAAATTAATTCACGTTATGGGATCGGTTGGTGGCTCTGGAGTCTCGACTACCAGCGTCAATATCGCCTGGATACTTGCCAATAAACATTTCAAGCGAACTCTCATCATGGATCTCGATTTTATGTTTGGAACGGTAAATACAATGCTGGACATAAAAGCCGGTAACGCCTATTTGGACATTATGGAATCGCCGGAAAAAGTGGACGACTATTTCATCGAAACAATACTGAAAAAATATGAAACTAGACTGTATTATGTGGGGGGTTTGGCAGATCTTCTGCGGGGAGTAGAAATTAGCGTTTCGGCGTTTGAAATTCTGATAGATGCGTTGAAAAAACAATTTAATTACGTCCTGGTCGATGCTCCACGCGACATTGGTGGAGCATGTAGCGCATCCATTAAAGCCGCTGATATACTGGTCATAATGATTGAAATGAGCGTTGCATCGGCGCAGAACGCGGTTCGTATTCTGGAATTTTTGAGAACCGATTATTCCAAAAAGAAAGTTATAATAATCGCAAACAAAATCGGATTATCCAGCGGTGGCGCCATAACTGTGCAGTCGTTTGAAAAAGCGATAAACAGACCAATAGATTATATGATGCCACTGGATGAAAACATGGCGCTGGCGGCGGCAAATATCGGCCAACCTCTGGCTATTTCTAGTAGTCCGCTGACGGATATTCTCGATGATATCGCCGATGATATTACCGGGAAAAAAGGTATGAGCGATCTGATAAAAACCGTATTAAAAAATGAGTCTTCTTTTTTGCATAAAATAAAAAAAATATTCGGCACTAGCGACGCTAAATAATTAATGGAGAGGGTACAATGGCTGTGGGAACTGGACATAATACAAAAAATACAACAGTTGTGGAAGAATCGCCATCGCTGACGGTGTTCAGAAAAGAAGCCCATGATAGCATGCTCAATAGAATCAACTTGGCTTCGGCATTTAAGCTTACTCCGCAGGAGCTGCGAGCCGAAATTGAAAATTTCGTTATGGATTTTGCGCAGGAAAAAAGAGCGCAAATTACCAAAAGAGAACAAATCGCCGTGGCTCGCGAGCTGGTGGACGATATGATCGGCTTTGGACCGCTGGAACCTCTGCTGGAAGATGAGGCAATATCGGATATCGTGGTAAATGGTCCCAATCAAATATACTACGAAAAAAAGGGACTCATGCAGTTGTCCTCAGCTAAATTTCGAGATGATTCTCACCTTTTGCAAATTGCCCAGAGAATTGCCCATCGGGTCGGAAGGCGCGTTGATACTTCAAGCCCTCTCTGCGACGCCCGCTTACCGGACGGAAGCCGCGTTAATATCGTCGCTCCACCCATTGCCCTCGACGGCACATCGATTTCCATTCGTAAATTCTCTAAAAAAGCCATCACCCTTAGCGGATTGGCCACCAACGGAAGTTTAACGCCGGAAATGGTGAGAGTTCTGCAAATTGCCTCCACCTGTGGCCTAAATATTATTGTCTCCGGTGGTACCGGATCCGGAAAAACGACTCTTTTGAACGCACTTTCACAGCTAATAGATCCCCGCGAAAGAATCGTTACCTGCGAAGACGCCGCCGAACTAAAACTACAGCAGCCGCACGTGGTCCGATTGGAAAGCCGTCCGCCAAATATCGAAGGAAAAGGCGAAATCACCATTCGGGATCTGGTAAAAAATGCTCTGCGTATGAGACCTGATCGCATAGTCATCGGAGAGGTCCGGGGTATCGAATGCATAGACATGCTGCAGGCCATGAATACCGGTCACGACGGATCCATGTCCACCATCCACGCCAACAGAGCGCGTGAAGCCTTCGTGCGCTTGGAAAATATGGTGGCTATGTCCGGCTTCGATCTCCCCAGCGAAATCGTAAGAGCACAAATCGCCGGCGCCGTCAATTTGATCGTACAAACAGAACGACTACACGACGGATCAAGAAAAATTACAGAAATCGTGGAAGTTACAGGATTAAATGAAAGAGGAGATATCGGATATCAGCACCTGTTCAGATTCGTGCCGCTGGGCGAAGACGCAGATCACAAGGTCTTTGGAAAATTTGAGGTCGGTACCGATAAACCTGCCTTCCTCGAAAAAGCTATAATCTATGGCCTCGATAAAGAATTACTGGAAATTATGCAAAAACTTAAAAAAGAACAAGATGAGGTAAATGAAAATGAATATACAGATTGACATGTTTTCATTGTTTTTCCTGGCATTTATCTGCACATTCGCAATTTTAAAACTTTTTCAAAAAAATAATAACGATATAT
>JAITAC010000110.1 GCA_031284345.1 Holosporaceae bacterium
CATCTTAAAAATTCGTTAATTTATAGAAATTTTTCGCCGTTAACGGAAATTTTACATTTTCCTGCTATTATGGTAACTGGTGGAAAAGGTGCCGGCGCACAGTTATGGAAGTGTAAATCGGTGAGAAGTAACCATTAACATCAATGGGGTCCAGGATCAGTAGAGTTATGAAAGTTAAAATAAGAAATGGTATAAAACCAATAAAAAAACTAGATAAAAAATAAAATATATCTCAGAACACAATATGTCGCAGAATCCGTGAGATGCTAAACTTCAACACTGAAAGAACATAAAAAAAAATAAAAAATACTCTAGTAAACGCGATGTTTTTTTGATATTTATAAGAAGCACATAAGTGTTCCTCGGTAGCTCAGAGGTAGAGCAAGTGGCTGTTAACCACTGGGTCGGCGGTTCGAGCCCGTCCCGAGGAGCCATCTTTTTGTGGGCGCTCGTCCATGATAAGACCGCCGAAATCTGAAAATTTTTTTCGCAGATATTCGTCCCGAAATAGTAAAAAGAATCAAACGATGAGCAGAACATTCTCATTGGTATTTTAGCTCCACAAGCTTAATTCTAGCGCACTAGTCCGGTATGAGTGATTGGGAAGGATAGCGATGGTTGCATGATTTTTTCCGCCAAAAGTAAGACGTTTTTACTCGGAGAATACGCTGTGCTTTGGGGCGGCAGTGCTATTGTGTTGATAACTGAACCAGAATTCCAGCTGATCGTAGAAAAAAACGCCGGCAACAGCTATCAGCTCGACGGTATAGATGAAGGATCTCCGGCATTTTTATTTTTTACACAGCATCGAGATACCTTTCAAAATTTACGACTACGCTTCTGCGATCCCCATAATGGATCCGGTGGATTCGGAGCGTCCAGCGCCCAGTATGTGCTGCTGCACCAGCTATATCGACAATTGACATATTCTCCATGGAACATCAAGCAATTTCTGGACGAATACCGAAAGCACTGTCGGCAATCGGTGAAACCAAGCGGAGCCGATTGCATCGCCCAGCAGGAAAATCAGCACGTGTACTTCAACAGTGCTAGTAATCACGTTGAACATCTGAACTGGAATTTCGATGATCTGGATTTTGCCATCCTCAAAACTGGAATTAAAGTAAAAACCCACGTTCATTTGCAGCAATTACATCGCATGGACGTGGCAGATCTGAACAATATCGTGGAGAAAGTACGCGAAAGCTTTGGCGATGGAAATTCTTCCCTGCTGATAAAAAATATTTCGATTTTTTCCCATTTGCTGACGGAGAAAAAACTTGTGATGGATGAAATCTGTCATTTGGTAAGCCAATTGCTGAAAATAAAGGGAGTGTTGGCAGCCAAAGGATGCGGCGCTCTATCTGCCGATACCATTATCGTAATTTTCGACAAAAGGGACCGAGAAAATATCCTAAATTTCTGTAAAAATCTGAATTTAAAAAATTCCTAATGGCGCTGTTGCGATCCCGCCCTCGCCATAAAAAATCACTCTTTGTCGCAAAAAATTTTAGCTTTGGAAAATAGATTGAAAAAATTTTGAGAGGTCGCATGAGCGATTTTTTCGCTCGTCGTTCCGCAGAGGTCGGCAATTTTTTTGGCCGTGTGCACCAGAAACGCCGGTTCATTTGCTTTTCCCCGGAACGGATTCGGCGCCAGAAATGGCGCATCTGTTTCCACCAGCAATCTATGAGATGGGATATCGCTGACGATCTCCTGCACTCTAGTGCTATTTTTGAATGTAACGACTCCGGAAAACGAAATATAAAATCCCAAATCCAGTGCTCCGAAGGCGAAATCTCTACTACCGCTAAAGCAGTGCATGACTCCACGGGCGCCGCTATAGTTCTGGAGAATGGCCAGTGTATCGGCCTCGGCTTCGCGGGAGTGGATCGCAACCGGAAGTCCGTGTTTTGTCGCAATGTCCATCTGCAGTTCGAATATTTTTTTCTGTTCCTGTTCATTTTCTCGGGTATAGTAGTAGACGAGTCCGATTTCGCCGATTCCCGCCAGTTTTTCGTTGTTGCAATTGCTATTGATGGTATCGGCCATATCCTGCAGCGAATACTGCTGCAGGTGCCGCTGTGCTTCGAGTGGATGTATGCCGATTGTGTGAAAGACGCCGGCATGAGACGCGGAAATCGAGTGCATTTCTCCGATGTCTGCGAGTTCCGTTCCGATATTCAGTATATATTTTACGCCGACGTTATAGGCCCGGGTCAGCAGGCTCTCGATGGAGTAATTTTCCTGGGACGTTTCCGTTATTTTCGAAAATTTTTTTACGTTCAAATGGCAATGAGAATCCACAAAAAACATTTAATTATCCTTCGGAAATAACGTAAATGGAGCCCGGAAATTTTGATCTACGAAATCCGATTGGATTTCCTGAAATAATTTTCCGTCCACATTTATAAAATCGAAAATTTTTCGAGCAGTATCAGGCATAAACGGCGCCAAACCGAATCCGATGGATCTAATACTCTCGCAGAGGGCCGTAATGACCTTATTCAGCTTTTGGGGATTATTTTTTACCAACTCCCAAGGTCTTGTATCGTTGACGAATTTATTGGACTCGGCGATCAATTCCCACACGACGCACAGGGACGCATGCAGGTCCTGTTTGTCCATCAGTGGGCGCATTCTGGACACCAGTGATCTGGAATTTTCGAATAGGTTTCGTTCGTTGGCGGAAAAATCATAGTCGACCACGAGGCGTCCGCCGGTTTTTTGCATGAACGCCAGAACCCGCTGCACTAAATTCCCCAGATCGTTGGCCAAATCGAAGGAGGTTCTCTTTTTGATAGCTGAGCAGGAGAAGTCGCCATCTTCTCCGAATTTCACTTCCCGAAATAGGAAATATCTCACCTGATCCAGCCCATATTCCTCGATGATTTTGTGCGGATCGACTACGTTTCCAATGGATTTTGACATTTTTTGGCCTTCGCTGGTCCACCAGCCGTGGGCGTAAATTCTTTTTGGCAGCGGCAATCCCGCCGACATTAAAAACGCTGGCCAATAGACTGCGTGAAACCGCAATATTTCTTTTCCCACGACATGTATACAATTTCTCATCATTTCTGCGATGTAATCTGCCTTTTCCGGATCCGGATACCCCAGAGACGTAATATAATTAGTGAGGGCGTCGATCCAGACGTACATAACGTGTCCATCCAGATGCGGAATGGGAATGCCCCAGGTGAATTTGCTCCTGGATATGGATAAATCTTTGAGACCGCTGCGGACAAAACTAATGACTTCGTTTCTGCGGGAGGTCGGCAAAATAAAATTTGGATTTTTTTCATACCAGTCCAGCAGCTTGTCTTGATAATCTGACAATCTAAAGAAGTAGGACGCCTCTTCCATCCATTCTACCGGAGCGCCATTCGGTGCTTTACCATCGACGACGTCGGACTCGGAAACGTATTCTTCGTCGCGGGCCGAGTACCAGCCGGCATAGGTATCGCAGTATATGTCTTTTTCTATCATTTTCCATAGTGTTTGGGCGGCTTTTTCGTGTCGTTTTTCCGTAGTGCGGATGAAATCATTGTGGGACATATTTATTTCGTCGGACATATCTCGGAATTTTTTCGACATAATATCGCTGAATTCGTGCACGTCCATATCAATGCTCTCCGCAGATCGAGCTACTTTTACGCCATGTTCGTCAGTTCCAGTGGAGAAATGTACTTCGAACCCATCTAATCTAGCGAATCTCGCTATAATATCTGCTGCAATGCTAGCGTATGCGTGTCCGATGTGCGGATCGCCGTTGATATAATATATAGGCGTGGTAACACAAAATTTCATCAAGATACTCCCCTTTTAGATAAACAATAATCTTGCTCCGAAGACACTGTAGCGTAAAAAATCTCTCGGATTTCAACGACTCTACTATATTTTACACCATTTGTACTTAATTGATAGAGGAAAAGCCAAAAATACTCCGTGCTTTTTCTTGATTTTTTTTGAAGAGCAGAGCAGAAGCTGATCTCCCAGCGGATCCTGATATATCTTGATTCTGAGATCTATTTTTTACATTTATTTCCCATATTTATTATGTAAACTTCTCCTGTGGAGCGTGGCACTAATCCCAACGCAGATCATGGTATCAAAATTGTCTCAAAAATTCGCTAATTTATAAAAAATTGCCGACGATGAGAATTTTGCATTTTTTTTGTATTTTTCAGCACCAATGTGGTGCAAAATCTGTAGGGTGATAAATTTAAAAATAGGAACTGTCGATATCAGAAATAAAATTCTTGTATCTAGACAGCTCCTACGGGAATCATTTGTTCAAAAAATCCTGCACATCCTAAACGTCTTTGATAAAAAACCTACCTCTTTTTTGTTCTGTTATTGCGTTTGGTGTATGAACACCTGGAGATTGCGACGTCAACGTGGTCGAGCTAACAGGAGGAGGCGACGTCGGTGATATAATCTTGTTAACAGAAGGCGACGACCGCATCGTGGTCGAGCTAACAGGAGGTTGCGATGTCAGCATTGCGGTCGAGTTAACAGGAGGCGACATCAGAATTGTGGACGGGGCAACAGGAGGAGGCGACATCGGTGATATAATCTTGTTAACAGAAGGCGACGACCGCATCGTGGTAGAGCTAACAGGAGGTTGCGATGTCAGCATTGCGGCCGAGTTAACAGGAG
>JAITAC010000035.1 GCA_031284345.1 Holosporaceae bacterium
TGGTGGAAAAGGTGCCGGCGCACAACTCAGGAGAGGAAGGAGAAGGAAGGTAGAAGAAAATTGTAAATATAGCCACCTATCCCGTGGCGCACAACTCAGGAGAGGAAGGAGAAGGAAGGGAGAAGAAATTGTAAACATAACCAATTCTGTTAAGTCTCTCCTGTTAAGCCCCTCTTGTTAGGCCACTTCTGTTAAGCTTCTTCTGTTAAGCCCATTTTGTTAAACCCATTTTGTTAAACCCCTCCTGTAACACGTGGCTCTCCGCACTCCTATAACACGTGGCTCTCCGTACTCCTGTAACACGTGGCTCTTCCCCATCCCGTGGCGCGCGACACAGATTCCCACACATATCATAGTAGCAAAAATGTCTTAAAAATTCGTTAATTTATAATACCAGATCCCATCTCTGATTTGCCATTGCCGACTGGGAAGCGACTGGTACAGTACGCACTCCGCAAGTTGTTTGGATAATTCAAAATGGGATCTGGTATAAAAATTTTTCGCCGTTAACGGAAATTTTACATTTTTCTGCTATTATGGTAATTGGTGGAAAGGGTGTCGGCGCAACAACTTGGAGTTGTAAATATATGAAATAAGCCTCCGAATCAGAATGTTACAGAATCCGTAGGGCGCTAAGGTTTGCGATTAAATTGTACCATGGCGTTTTTCCAAAAAATGTATATCAAAGTCTGCGTTGATGATATTACTATCATCCGCCAGTTCGATGTGCAGTGGCATTAGCGTATCGACACCTTCAATGACGTATTCCCTCAGAGCTCGGCGCAGTCTAGCCAGACACTGCTGCCGATCGTTGGCATGCACGATGAGCTTGGCAATCAGACTGTCATAGTAGGGCGGGATTTTACAACCATCGTAGAGTGCACTGTCCACACGTATTCCAGGTCCTCCAGGACAATGATAGTTCGAAATAGTTCCGGCAGATGGAATGAATGTTTGAGGATTTTCGGCATTTATGCGACATTCGATGGCATGTCCGCGGAAACTGATGTCATCTTGCGTAATTGATAGTTTTTGGCCGTCTGCCACCAAAATTTGCTCCCGGATTATGTCGACGCCGGTGATCATTTCCGTTACGGGATGCTCTACCTGTATGCGGGTATTCATTTCTATGAAAAACAGTTGATCGTTTTCGTAGAGAAATTCCAAAGTTCCAACTCCCACGTAGCCCAATTTTGACATGGATTGGGCGATTTTTCGTCCAAATTCATCTCTGAATTCAGGATTTAACACAACGCTTGGAGCTTCTTCCCATATTTTTTGATTCCTTCTCTGTAGAGAGCAATCTCTTTCTCCCAGATGCACAGCATTTCCATATTTATCGGCTATGATTTGAAATTCTATGTGCCTCGGTTTCTCCAAATATTTTTCCAGATAGACTCGATCATTGCCAAAAGCAATTCCAGCCTCTCTTTTGGCGGTTTCGTAGGCTTCCACGAATTCTGTTTTGGATCTGGCGACTTTCATACCGCGTCCACCACCTCCTCCGGCTGCTTTTATGAGCAGTGGATATCCTATTTCGCCAGCGGCGAACAGAGCTTTATCTGCGCTTGTGACTGCACCGCCAGATCCGGGAACTGTTGGAAGTCCTAGCTTCGTAATGGTTTTTTTGGCCATGATTTTATCTCCCATCATGGCGATATGATCGGCCTTAGGACCGACAAACGTAAGACCGTGCTCCTCCACCATGTGAGCAAACGTCGCATTCTCACTTAAAAATCCGAATCCCGGATGAATAGCATCGGCACCGGTAATACAAGCGGCTGAAATAATTGACGGAATATTGAGATAGCTTTCCCGCGGCGCCGGAGGTCCTATGCAGACGCTCTCGTCCGCCAGACGCACACACATGGCTTCTGCATCCGCCGTCGAATGCACCGCAACCGTTTGGATACCGAGGTCTTTGCAGGCCCTCAAAATACGAACGGCGATTTCACCTCTATTGGCAATTAATATTTTTTTTATCATTAAAAAACACTTCCGGATCAGTCAATAATAACAATGGGATCGCCGTATTCCACCGGCTGCGCATCTTTTACAAAAATATGCTTGACCTGTCCCGAGCGCGGCGCCTTCACCATGTTCATGACTTTCATTGCCTCTATGATAAATAAAGTCTGGCCCTGGGATACCATATCTCCCATAGAAATAAATGGTTTTGCGTCCGGTCCCGGAGATAGATATACCGTCCCGACCATCTGCGCCTCAAGAACTCCCGGATGCTTCTCCAGTGACTCCCCAGATGCCTGTACCTTAACATTGTTTTCATTCTCCGTCATGATTTTGCCGGACGAAATCATCGCCTGATTCATCGCAATTGGCACAACAGCTTGAGGTATAGTGCGCAATACCTTTATCCTCAGGGAATCAATGTGATATTCTATTTCGGTTAAATCTGTTTCTCTAAGAAGCTCGGCAAGAGCTCGGACTGCTTCGGTATCTATTTTTACTTGCTGAGACACGTTCACCTTTCCTCGAATTACATCGGCAATTCATGGTGGGCGCAGCAGGGATCGAACCTACGACCACTACGATGTCAACGTAGTGCTCTACCGCTGAGCTATGCGCCCCTATAACTATCACATAATAATTATCACAAGTGTGATGTATAACCCCTTTTCTATAGTTTTTCAAGTGCGAAACCGCCGATATCTGAAATTTTGTTCCGAAAACACTCGTGTAGTAGATATTTATGCCGTAAAAACTCTCGAATCTTAATAGCCACTGCATATAAAATATCGCATTTAACGAAATTATATCGCCGCCGCAAAAAAAATGCCACGACGACTTAGCATAAATAATATCTAATTTATTGATTGCGTATCCGAAACAACGGCCGGAGCTTCTGCGCTGCTCTTTTTGACATAGGTGTTTTTCTCCACAATGCGAGATGCCTTGCCAACTCTATCACGCAGATAATAAAGCTTGGAACGCCTCACGGCTCCACGACGAACGACTTCTATCTTTATATTGGGAGAATAAAGAGGAAAAATTCTCTCAACGCCTTCCCCAAAGGAAATTTTTCTGACGGTAAAAGAGGACCCAATGCCCCTATTGCGCCGAGCAATGCAAACTCCCTCAAAGGATTGCATGCGCTCCTTTTCTCCCTCAACAACTCTTACCAGCACTTTAAGCGTATCTCCGGCAGCAAAAACTGGGATCTCACCATTGGCCAGCAGTCTCTCCTGCTCTTTTTTTTCAAAATTTTGCAAAATATTCATAATCACACCCTAGAACATAATGGCTATTAGATATCACAAATCTATGAGAAACTCAAATATTATAATCAATAAAATTATATTTTGAAACTCACCACTCCATATATCCTGATTACGAACATCAATGCATGCGTAATCCGTGAAATGCTGAGACTGGAAATCAAAAATAATCAGAATAGACTACTTGAAAATACAAACAAAATGATTTAATAATATCTCCTGAATCATTAAAAGGAACCATGTTATGCTTGCAGTTATAAAAACAGGTGGAAAGCAATATAAGGTCAGAGCCGGAGATTTTGTATCCGTTGAAAAGCTTTCCTGTGATATTGGAGAATCCATCGAAATAAAAGACGTTCTCATGACGGAAAATAATGGAAAAGTGACTCTTGGTACGCCGATTGTCTCCGGAGCGGTCGTAAAAGCAAGCGTTATTGATCAGAAAAAACAAAAAACAATCCTGATCTTTAAAAAAAGTCGGAGAAAAAATTATCGAAGAAAAAATGGGCATCGTCAGCCTGTAACAATTCTTAAAATCGAAGAAATTACAAATTAGGAGTGGAATATGGCTACAAAAAAAGCTGGTGGTAGTTCCAAAAATGGACGCGATTCCGAAAGTAAACGGTTAGGCGTAAAGCGCTTCGGCGGACAATCGGTGCTGGCTGGAAATATCATCATTAGACAACGCGGTACGAAGTTTAAGGCGGGAAATAATGTCGGCATAGGCAGAGATCATACGTTATTTGCCATCGCTAATGGCGTTGTGAAGTTTTTAAAAAACTCCTGCGGTAGATGCGTTGTATCGGTTGTGACCGCAGAATAAAAGCAGTTGAAAAAAAATTTCGAAAAGCAAGATGAATTGCCATTTTTTTTAAAAGGCACTGCTCATATGCAGTGTCGTAGATGCGAGTTGATCACCACAGTCCATAATTTTGAATTATCGGCAATTAGAGGTCCTGTTTGAGTATTTAGAAAAAAAATTAAAAAGTCTTTGTTTTGCAAAAACAGTCTATATCATGATCATCTACCATTCCCACCGCCTGCATAAAGGAATAAATAATAGTGGAGCCAACAAATTTGAAGCCAGATTTTTTTAGATCTTTGCTCAACTCATCGGATATTTTACTTTTAGTTATTATTTCAGATGTGTCGTTCACGATAGGCTGATAATTAACATATCTCCAGAGAAAATTATTGAAAGATTCGCGTTCTTTTATTTTTAGGTAGGCCTTTGCATTTTCGATCACGGCCTCAATTTTCGCTCTGTGTCTGATGATTCCAGCGTCCTGCATTAGTTCTTCGATTTTGGCATTATCGTACTTAACCAGCTTTTCAGGATCGAAATTATCAAAAACTTTTCGCATATACTCACTTTTTTTGAGGATAATTTCCCAACTTAAACCGCAGGATTTACTTTCTAGAATCAGCATTTCAAATAGCTTTTGATCATCGTGTAATGGCCTGCCCCATTGTTCGTCGTGGTATTTTCTAAGCAGCTCACTGAAATTCGCCCAAACGCATTTTTTTATCATTAGCTATTTTTTTCTCCATTTATTGACTTCCCCGTGAGGCGAATTTTATCTTGTTAATGCATGTTTTTTAGAATACGGGCCTTTTCGCGATTCCATTCTCGCTGTTTGATAGTCTCGCGCTTATCAATATTTTTTTTACCTTTTCCCAATCCGATGGATATTTTTGCAAATCCTTTTTCGTTAAAGTATATGTTTAAGGGAACCAATGAATAGCCGCCTTTTTTTAGCTGACCAATTAGCTTCAGCACTTGTTTTTTGTGCAGCAGCAGCTTTCTTGCCCGAATCGGGTTATGATTCATGCGATTGGCCAATTTGTACTCCGGAATATGCATTTGGTATAGCAATATTTCGCAGTTTTTGGATAATCCCGCATATGCTTCCGTGAGATTCACGCGATGGCACCGGAGAGCTTTTACTTCGCTTCCCAGTAGCACGATACCAGCCTCTAGTTTTTCTAATATTTCGTAATCGTAGTGGGCTCTTTTATTGAAGCCAATTTCTTTATATTCTGCCATTAGGTTATATCCACTTCTTCCATAAAGTCATCAATTTTTGCTTTGGTACCTGCGTCAACCGGAGATAACGGAGACCGCAGTTCATTTTTTATGAGTCCCAGACGACTAAGCATATATTTGGCCGGCGCCGGACTCGGATAATCAAACATAAGCGAGTGCAGTGGTGCTAAAATATCACGCGCATATCTAAATCCTTCGACGTCGCCTCGTTTAAAGGTGCGATAGATTTGGGCGCACATTTTGGGAGCGACGTTTGCCGTAACGGAAATTATTCCCCGAGCTCCCAGTGCCAGCGCTCCGCAGGCGGTGGTATCATCTCCGGAAAAAAGTATGAAATCGTTATGCAGCTGTAGTCTCCAGCGGCTAAATACCGATAAATCAGACCCGCAATCTTTGATGCCAATGATATTTTTTTGTTCCGACAACATTTTCAGGGTCTCAAAAGAGATGCGAGAGCCTGCTCTGGCCGGATTATTGTACAGGATCAGCTTCTGATCCGTGGATTCGCTGAGGATTCTAAAATGCGAATAGATCTGCTCCTGGGATGGCTTAATGTAGAATGGACATATGCATAGAAAACCATCTACGAGATCTTCGGTGCTTTTCATCAAAGCCTTGCAGTTTTCCGTCATGGAGTCAATAACGCCAGCGATTACTTTTATTTTTCCGTTCACAACTCTTGCGGCGGTCGTTACAAGATCGATTCTCTCGTGAGTTGACAGCGACAATGCTTCTCCGGTGGACGCACACACAACAATACCTGAAATTCCAGAGTCTATCAAGTAATGGATGTATTTTTCAAAAGAACATAGGTCTAATTTATCGTTAAAAAATGGCGTCACCATAGCTGCAAAATAACCACTAAACATATTTACTCCCTAGAAAACAATGATATACTATAGATTATTGCATATGTCTACTTTCTGCAAGTGATATTGCTGAATTTTTCAGTATATTTTGCATATTTCTGAACCATTTAATTCCGCCTAAAAATATGATAGTCGGTAAAGAAGATTTTTGTACGCTGGGGATTCTAAATCCAATAAAAAAACGCCAATTCAAGAGAGAAGTGCAACAGTGGTATTAATTGAGATTTGAGTATCTAAA
>JAITAC010000080.1 GCA_031284345.1 Holosporaceae bacterium
TCGAAAATAAATTAAACTGTCGACCACGAAAAGTGCTAGGATTTAGAACGCCATTCGAGGTTTTCTTCGGATTTCAATTAAATACAACCGGCGTTGCACTTCATTCTTGAAAGGGCGAACTTTGTACCAGTCGCTGCCCAGTCGGCAATGGCAAATCAGAGATGGGATCTGGTATAAATATGGGAAATAAGCTTCAGAATAAGGACGTTCCAGAACCAGTTGTGGTGAGGACATCCCAGAGTCCGTGGTGGCTAGGACGTCCCAAAATCCGTGGTGGTGAGGACGTTCCAGAACCAGTGGTGGTGAGGACATTCCAGAATCCGTGGTGGTGAGGACATCCCAGAGTCCGTGGTGGTGAGGACGTCCCAGAATCCGTGGTGGTGAGGACATTCCAGAACCCTTGGTTGTGAGGACATCCCAGAATCCGTAGTGTGGTGAGGACATCCCAGAACCCGTGGTGGTGAGGACATACCAGAGTCCGTGGTGGTGAGGACATCCACGAGTCCTTAGGATGGCAAGATATTTCCGTTATTTTTCCGGACTCTCATCCGCCAAAAGCTTTAATTCCAGCGCTTTTTGGTAGATCGCTTTTTTGCTGATCCCGCTGGAATCCGAGATTATTTTTACCGCTTCCCGGAGAGATCTGCGTTCCAATTCTTGCCTCAACAGAGCATAAATTTCAGATTCAGTTTCATTGGAAATAATTTGGCCGCAACCGGCGACCACAACCGTAAATTCTCCAATGGGATCTCTTTTGGAAAAATATTCTCCCAATTCCGAAAGATTCCCGCGTTTTATTTCCTCGAAAACTTTGGTAAGCTCTCGGCAAATGCAACACCGTCTGTCTCCCCATATATTTCTCATGTTTTGCAGAGTATTTACGATACGTTTTGGGGATTCGAGAAACACCATGGTGGCCGTTATATTTTTTAGAGTGCTCAAAAATGCGATTTTTGCTTTTTCTTTTGGCGGAGGGAACCCCAAAAAAATAAATTTATCCGTTGGAAGTCCAGCTACACTAACTGCAGCTACCGGAGCACAGGCTCCTGGAATGGGAAAAACTTCGATGTTGTTCCGTATGCACCAGCCTACGAGGCGATATCCAGGATCCGACACCAGCGGAGTACCAGCGTCGGATATAAGGGCATATATTCCTCCAGATTGCAACGCTTCCATCACAGATCTGCTCAATTCATTGTGTTCATGACAGGGAATCACTCGTGTCTTGATGTTATAAAAATCCAATAATTTCCTTGACTGGCGCGTATCTTCCGCAAAAATACATTTCGCGATATCCAAAATATATATTGCTCGTAGCGATATATCGAATATATTTCCAATAGGTGTTGCAACAACGTATAAACCTGGTTTATGATTTTGATTGTATAATTTATATAAATTTGTTTCTGAATATTGGGGCGGTGAAAATGTATCAGGCAACGAAGTTACTCCTATTAGCTGTTTTTCTGCTGGTTTCTTGCACATTGCAGAAGCATTCTACGATACCAACAAGCAAAAAAGAAGGCGCTGTTGCTAATATATCGCATGCAACAAACTTACTATTGGAAAGACAGAAAATGTCTAGCAATAAAGTACTATTGCTGTTGCCGTTATCGGGTCCTCATCGAGAAATAGGAAACAACATATTAAAGGCCTGCTTGCTCTCCGCTAACGAATTTCACAACAGCAAAATAAGCTTCTATGTTATTGATACAGCCAATAGCAGCTTAGATAAGTATGCGCTGTACGAAAAATTCAATGGCGAAAATCTCAAAGCCATACTTGGACCGATATTTTTTTACGAAGCCAAACAATTTGGTGCTTTGTTTCCCAATACTCCTATATTTACATTTTCTAACAATTTGGACGTAAATAATGCCCACGTGTTTTCCTGCGGCATATCTCCGCTTGATGAGATTCGAACGATTTTTGCCTACGTCAAGAAGCATAAATTGTACGATTTCCTCTTTCTACTTCCGGAAAATGAATTGGGGGATCAATTACAGCAATATATTAATCAAGAAGCGTCCAAATCTCATTTTAATGATTTGGGAGAGATAGAAATCGTCCGTTATCGCAGTATTAGCAGCCAGAATGTTCGAAAATTCATCAAAAATTCCAAAAAGAAAGCCGTATTTTTGATTGATCCTGTTGTGAATCCGAGAGATTTTACTAATATTCATGTATTTACGTTGAGTTCATCGGTATTTGCCAACCAGGAATTGTGGCATGGGGCATATTTTGCTTTTTCAAATGAGCATCACTTGCAGAAGTTCAAAGACAAATATCAAAGAATCTACGGCAACACACCGGGAATATTGGAAGCTATTGGCTATGACATTTGCAATTTCCTGTACGACATTATTTTATGTGAGATACCAGAAGATTTTTTCTGTTCAAAGCATGAAGGTTGCCTAGGTGCATTTTTTATCAAGAAAAACAGCGGATTAAAGCGAAAACTTTTCGTAAGACAGCTAAACAATGCCACTGATTCCGACGACGATAATCAGGAAAATGATGTCAACGACGATGATGGCGATATCGAATAGTTGGCTTAGCGCGCTGTGCGGATCCTGGCATACTTTGATTTTTTGAATACGCGTTCTAAAGAGACCTCTAAGATGTCAATTGGAGATCTCTTGCGGCATTTTGGAAAGCGTTTTTTTTAAATTCCACAATGAAACCAAGCAGATTTTTTACAGGCATCCAGCGCCAACGGGAAAACTCTTGATTTTCCGAGATCTGCAAATTTATTTCGTCATCATTGCCGATAAATTCAAACAGAAAAAATTTTACTTCCTGTCCTGCGTAGACTGTTCCATATTTTTTGAAGATGGCGGATTTTATATGATCCGGATAGTCATATTTATAGGAGTCATCGGTGCAGCCAATAATTTTTACAGATTTAATTCCGGTTTCTTCGTACAATTCTCGGATTGCGGCGTCGAGATATTGCTCGCCTGCATCCACTCCTCCCTGGGGAATCTGCCAAGCGTTGGGGATTAGGGAGCGTTCAGCGGCAAGCACTGTTGTGGAACCATTGAGCGGCCTGTCGTCTGCCAAATTTTTTTCATCATCGACCTTGCTTAGAAAAATTGCGACGCATTTTCTATAGACTTCACTCATGTTTTTTTATAACCGAACTAATGGGAGCGATAACATAATTTTCATGTTTGGACACCGCCGTCAAAAAATCCGGCAATTTATCGAGATGTATGAAGAATATTTTGCCGTCGCTATCGTCGGAGATCTCCAGAACAGACTTTGAATCGAACACCACCGAGGCGTTTGCGTGTATGACTCCCACATCCGAAGATAGTGTCTGCAGAATATCGTTTGTTTTTTCGAGATCTAGGAAGGCCAGTCCTTTTTTGGAGAGTTCCTCCAGAATCACCGTAATATCTTTTGCGGACTTTGTCAGCAGTGTGGGAGAAGTGTTGGCAATGCCGATAACATACTTGGAAACTGCCAGCAGATGCATCAATTTATCCACGGTATCTTCGCTGTTGGAATTAGCCAAAAACGGCGCTATTTCGTTTTTGGGACTGACCGCCGTTGACGCCTGCGTAGGAATTTGCAGGAACACCTCATGTCCTGCGTCATGTATCATTTTCACCACATTGGAGACGTTGTCAAGATAGTGCGGCAGCACAAACGTCGCCCGAGACGTTCCTAGTATTTTTATGGCGTGCGGCAGATATTCCACAGATCCGGCCTCCACATATATGACGAGACAAGCTTTTTTCTTGCCCGTATCCGGGAATTTTGCCGAGTACACGTCGAATACCCGATCTCCGTCCGGAGAAATTTTCGGAAGGAATCCGTATTTGGTCTTTTCGTAAAAAAGATCGTCGTCATTTTTTTTGAAGGAATCTGCGGTATTTTCTGGGATGTTTTTTCCTTCTTCTAGCTCTATTTCGTCAGCATTAACATCGCAGAGCATGTCTTTATTTATGAAAATTCTATACTGATAGCCAGACGAAGATGTTTTGCGATCATCATGATGAAATTTAGTTATAGCCAAAAAAGTCACCACAAAAATTGCAAAACTACTCCAGGCGAAAATCAGTTTTTTATTTTTCATGTATTTTACTACCAATAGATTTAAATTTTTCCATAACTTTTATGGTATCGAAAGCTTTATTTAGCTGGTAATCTTTTTCGATTTTTTCTTTTAGGGGCAGTTTTTTATAGGACATTTCCATTTCGTCATCGTTTTCTTCGTCTGGATTTTTTTTATCCGTGGATTTTTTCTTGCTAATGGCATCGAGGGATTTTTTATTTATTTCTTCGGTATTTTTTTTATTTTTTGCTTTTTTATCGGCGTCCAGGGCATTATTTAAGATTTCTTCTCTTACGATGAATATATGTTCTGGTTTTTTTATGAAGGCGAAATCGGCTTCGATGTCCGGCGTAATGCCGTTTGCCTGAATGCATTCGCCGCTGGGAGTGTAGTGTTTAGCGATCGTTAATTTTATGGCGGTTTTGTCGGATAGGTGAACGACTTTCTGCACGGATCCTTTTCCAAAGGATCTAGTTCCCACGATTATGCCACGTTTGTTATCTCTCATGGCGCCGGCGAAAATTTCCGGAGCGGAGGCTGTTCCGCTATTTATCAGGACCACGATGGGTTTGCCGTTGGTCAGATCTCCTTTGGAAGCGAAGAAATCTTTGCTATTTTCTTTGGTTCTTCCGCGGGTGGACACTATTTTTCCGCCGTCGAGAAAGACGTCTGACACGGATACGGCTTCGTCCAGGAGTCCGCCCGGATTATTGCGTATATCGATGACAAGTCCGCATAATTTACTGAAATTACTATCAGCGATGAATTTTTTTAGATTTTTGGTGGTATTTTTATCGAAGGTCGAGATTCTAACGTATCCGATATTGTCCAGAATTTCGGTTTTGACGGACTCGATTTTTATTATGTCTCTTTCTATTTCCACATCGAAGAGTGATTTTTCTCCTCTTTTTATTTTCAATTTGACTTTTGTTTTCGGTTCTCCCCGGAGTTTTTCCAGAGCTTCTTCGGAGGAGATACCGTTTACGAATTCGTCGTTTATGTAAATGATGAGATCTCCGGCCCGAAGTCCTGCTTTTTCGGCGGGAGTATCGTCAATGGGGGAAATAATGCGAATGAAGCCTTCGTCCATCATGATTTCGATGCCAAGTCCGCCGAATTCGCCGTCTGTTTGCGTACGCAGAGACGTAAACGACTTTTCGTTCATGTAACCGGAATGCGGATCCAGCGATGACAATACGCCCGAAATAGCTTTTTCGGTTATTTCTCCCTCTTCCAATTCATGCACGTATTCAGATCGAATGAGCTTGAATATCATCTGAAGGAACACCATGTATTGCATGTCTTCTGGAACATTTTTCTTGACATCTTCCGGTAGAACAAGCCCGCACTTGGATTTGCTCTTGCCGTTACTGGTTTTGCCTTGGGTTTCTTGTATGCCGCTTTCCGACGACTTGGGCTGTGTTTTTTCCACATAATTCCTAAGCGAACCGCCGGAACAGCTGCCATTGCCAAGCAATATTCCCATCATCAAAAACAAAGAAAATTTTAATTTTGTCATTTATTTCCTTTCTCTGGTGGTTGCAACATCCACTGTCGAGGATCCAGAGGTTCACCAGATTTTTTCAGTTCCATTTTTAGTACAGGGTTACTCAGTGGATTGGAGTTCATTTTTCCCATATAATCTCCTATTTCAACGATGTCTCCGGTGGATGCGAACAGCTGATCTATTCCATACACAAATATCCGGTACTCTCCATTGCTTATTATCACCATATTGCCATAATTCAGGAATTTCCCAGCAAATACAATGAGCCCATATGCCGGAGATATAACTACTGCGCCCGGACGCGTCTCAAAGGAAAGGTAATATATCATCTGGTTGTTGGGATTTTTATCTCCAAATTCAGTAATAACCTTGCCATAAACCGGATAGCTCAACATCAGATCTGTGGAAATTTTTGTATTTCTCAGTACGCCTATGATATTTTCCGCTTCCAGTTCGGCGTCCAGTTCCTCTATGGATTCGGACTTGGATGCAATATGGTAAACGACATCATTCTGTATGATATTTTCTTCGCGTTTTTTGGCGATCATGGTTGATTGGTCTTCTATTTTTTTCAGTAGGTCTTCATACTCGCTAACGGCGTTTTTCGACTCTTCCCTAAGGGATTTTTTTTCATTTTTCAAAAGCACCATCTCGGAACTGGTTTTACCCAGCTGTTTTCCAATTGATTTAAAATACGAAACGAAATTTTTGATAATTATGGAGCATCTTACGAAATCATTTTTGTTGTCCTGATGATTCATCGCGAGTATTTTGGAAAATCTCTGGATATCGAAGAGGACCGTGAAGCATCGCGTGAGCATTTCGTACATATTTTTTACAATCGGGGCGGAAATTTTTTCCTTTTGATTTACGGCATCGATTTTTATCTCGATTTTGGCAATTTTTTGTTCCAATTCCACGGCTTTTTTGCAGAAATTTTTCATTCCCTGGGATTGGTTGCTCGATATTTTTTTTGCGGTAGGCGGATCGCAGACGCCAGAAAAATAAAAGAGCGCCTGCAGTGCGAGAATAGCCAAAATGCGTGCCGTGAAATCATTCATTTTACCAACGGTCTCCCCACAGAATGATACACAAATCCAGTAGCTTTCACCTCGGAGACCGTATACATGCTTCTCAGATCAACCAGCAACGGATTCCGCACGCGACATCGGAGTTCTGCCAGATTGACGGCTCGGAATTCTGCCCAGTCCGTAAGTATAACAATGACGTCTGCATCGTTGCAATTGTCGTATACATTGGAGCTCCACTCTGCGTTTTTAAAAATATCTTGGGCCTGTTTAGAAAAGGATGGATCGTATATTTTTACTTTAGCTCCTTTTTCCAGCAGATAATTGACGATACCAATGCTCGGACTATCGCGCATATCGTCGGTATTGGCCTTGAAGGTCACTCCCAGCACCGACACGTTCTTATTTTTTACATCGTTATCGCAGACGTCCATAATTTTTTTAATCATCTTATCGCGCCTGGCGCAATTGGATCTTATTACTTCGTCCACCAGCGGCATATCCACGCCAAATTTTTTGGCAAAATCGCTGAGGGCAGACGTATCTTTCGGAAAGCATGATCCGCCATAGCCGGGACCGGCCTGCAAAAATTGCTCACCGATTCTTTTGTCCATTCCAATAGCATGGGCGACCTCCTTGACGTCTGCACCGCATTTCTCACATAGGTTGGCCACCTCATTTATAAAAGTGATTTTCATTGCCAGAAGTGCGTTAGCCGCATACTTACTCAGCTCAGCCGTTTCCAGATCCGTAAACATAATCGGAATACTGAGCATATACAACGGACGATAGGCGCGCACCAAAGCTTTTTCGGCTTTTTTGCTCTCGACGCCGAGAATTATCCTGTCCGGACGCAGAAAGTCCTCCACTGCGACTCCTTCTCGCAGGAATTCTGGATTGAACGCTACTTCTAGGTCGTTGCCTTTATCCTGCAAAAACTTTTTTACGGCTCTAGTGGTTCCCACCGGCACTGTGGATTTTATCACCAATATGGCATGTTTGTTTACATGCGGAGCAAGATCGCTGACGGCATCATAGATGTAACTCAGATCAGCACTGCCATCGGGTTTGCTGGGCGTACCAACTGCAATGAAAACGAGGTCCGCGTCTTTCACTCCTGTGGCGACGTCGGAGGTAAAAGACAATCTGCCAATGCGCATATTTTTTACCATGAGCTTTTCCAGCCCATCCTCGTATATGGGAATTATGCCTTTTTTTAATTTTTCGATCTTAGATACATTATTATCAACACATATGACGTTAAAACCAAAATCCGAAAAGCAAACTCCCGAGACTAAACCTACATATCCGGTACCAACAACTGTAATTTTCATGGCCAAACATTCTCCCGTCTCCAGTGTTCCCAGTTCGTCACAAATACTGCGAAATTTTTGATTATCTACCGTCGTTGCATTTCCCCACAGAACACCGCTAAAAAAATACGATAATCTTTCTTACATACATATTACCACACTCCGTTAATTAACAAAAATAATATAAGCAACACAAAAAAATTACCATCAATATCGAAACAAAAATATTGGAAGCAAATTTATAGCTTCAGCAATTTTTTAAAACTAAATTTTTTTTCCTTCAGGGCGGAATATTCTCATAAAATTTTTTTATGACGCCGGCCAATTTTTTATCATTGCTGGATACGTGCAAAATTGCTTCTAGAAGTCCTTCCTGTGATCCGCAATCGAATCTTTTTCCTTCGAATTTAAATCCGACCAGACCATGGGTGGGAATCATCTGCAGTAGAGCGTCCGTCAATTGTATTTCATTTTTTACGCCTGGTTTCAGGTTTTTTAGTACGTCAAAAATCTCATGTGTTAGTATATATCTTCCGACGATGGCGTGGGTAGATTTTGCCTTTTCCACTGAAGGTTTTTCGTCAACGGAGCGGGCAATAATGGTTTTATCATTTTCTTTTTCCACATCCATTATGCCATATTTGCTCACATCTTTTTTTGGGACATTCATGATAGCAGCCATGTTTGATCCGTGGTAATGTTTTATCATTTCGCCGATGCAAGAAGAGCTGTGCGATATATAATCGTCGGCGCTTATGACGGCAAACGGCTCATTATCCACCAAGTGCCTCGCACAGAGGACGGCATGTCCAAGACCGCGTGGTTCTCCCTGACGCACATAGCAGAAACTACATTTACTGGAGTCGAAACGTTCCATATGGGTCAATACGTGATCACAATAGTCCTCAATGGACGTTTTCCCATGACGCGTAACAAATATAAACTGCTTAATTCCCGCTCCGAGAGCTTCTTCAAAGGCATATTGTATCAGAGGTTTGTCAAGAATTCCGAGCATTTCTTTGGGAATGACCTTGGTGATCGGATAAAATCTGGTACCTAATCCACCTACAGGAAATATGACTTTGCGTATTTTCATCGGCGCTTCCATATGCATAAACACTACCATAGTATACGGACATTGCTTCATAATCAATATAAAATATGGTTATTGACAGAGGCTGATCGCAAAAAATATGATATTTCTGGCCACCGCCGGATTCTGTTTTCTTCCTGATTTTGAAGCTTATTTCACATATTTACAATCCCAAGTTGTATGCCTGCGCCTTTTTCACATACATTCCAAAATCAATATATTATGAAATTTATTGGGAGGCAGCTCAATGATTTCCGCACATGTTCATTTGCTAAAATTTCTGATACAATTCACAACAGTTTTTTAATTGTTAATGGAAGCATATGAAATTTTCTACTAGCGCAATTGATACCATCATACCCACATGCATTATTGGTCCTTTGAAGCTGCTATACGATAACAATCCAGAGCAGGTTTCTGTCCCCATGGCGACATTTGAAACTCCCCTTTGGCATTCGACAAAGCGAGGAGCGTTGGTGTCCCAGAAAACAAGTGGCATTCGGGTTGCGCCTCTGGATGATGCCATGACTAGATCCGTTATTCTGGAAGCCAATGATTTGGATGGAGCCGTGTCGGGCACCAACTGGATCAAAAGTCATCAGCAACAGATCAGTGACGTTGTGAGCAGTAGCAGTCGATTTGCTAAATTGAACGCTATTCATGTGGAAATCATCGGACGTATGATTTATCTGCGTTTATCCCTAACAACCGGAAACGCCTCAGGTCACAACATGGTCACCAAAGCAGCTGATTTCGCCATAAATTACATTATTTTCCACTGTAGCAGATTGAAATACGTATCGATTTCTGGTAATATCTGCACAGATAAGAAGGTCTCGTCCATTAATGGCATTTTGGGAAGAGGGAAACGTGTTTCCGCAGAAATTTTTGTGCCCCGCGACGTCTGCGTCTCCGTTTTAAAAACCACACCGGAGCAAATCATGGAACTCAACGTAAAAAAAAATCTGGTGGGCAGCATATTATCCGGAGGAGTACGCAGCGCAAACGCCCATTATGCCAACGTAGTGCTGGCAATTTATCTGGCCACCGGACAGGATTCCGCCAACATCGTAGAAGCATCTCAGGGCGTTACATTTGCGGAAGTCGACGCTGATGAAACATTGTATTTTTCGGTAAATCTTCCCAATATAATAGTCGGCACCGTCGGCAGTGGGAAAAAACTCGATTTTGCTCGGAAAAATCTTGAGCTCCTGGGCTGCTTTCCGGACGATCCGTTCTCCTCCCAAAGATTGGCAACACTGGTAGCGGCCGCGGTGCTGTGCTCTGAGCTCTCGCTGATGGCCTCTCTGACCAATTGCGGCGAATTGGTTAGAGTTCATGAAAAATTGGAGAGAAATTCATGAAAATCGGCATTGATTCAATTGCTTTCTCCACCTCCAGATATTTTCTTAGACTCGAGATCCTTGCGGCCCATCGGGGTGTGAAATTCGAAAAATATTCCCAGGGCATAGGACAAATTATGATGCCCGTGTTTCCGCCCAATGAAGATATCGTGACCATAGCCATTGACGCCGCTCGAAAAGCCATTGCCCACATCGAAAATATCGCCGCCATAGATTTCTTGATTTTTGCAACGGAGTCGTCCTTTGATTTATCCAAGGCCGCGGGCATATATGTGCATCATTTTTTGAAATTAAGAGAAGACTGCCGCGTAATAGAAATTAAGCAAGCTTGCTATTCAGCAACAGCAGCTCTACAGTTGGCAAAATCGTTCGTGCGCGAAAATCATAATTCGAAGGTGCTGGTGATTGGATCAGATATCGTAAAATATTCATCCGGCAGCTCCGGAGAACCAACCCAAGGCGGAGCAGCCGTCGCATTCCTGGTATCTACGGATCCACAAATTATGATCATCGAAGACGGATCCGGAGTGCATACCAATGACGTCATGGACTTCTGGAGACCCGCTTCCGAAAATGAAGCGCTGTTCGATGGAAAATTATCAGCATATAATTATTTAAAATCCCTGGATATATCCTTCAATAGGTATCTGGCCAAAACCAACCGAGACATCTCGAGCATTGACTACGTCTGCTTCCATGCGCCGTTTGGAAAAATGGCTCATAAAGGTGCTCAGCAAATCAAATGGCGCGAATCCATAGACGATACTCTGCTGTATAACTCCGTCCTGGGCAATAGTTGTTCTGCGTCGCTCTATATCTGCCTGATGTCGCTCTTGGATCATGCGAAAACATCGCTGGAAGGCAAACGCATCGGACTTTATAGCTACGGCTCCGGCAGCGTCGCCGAATACTTCAGCGGCATAATTAACGGAAAATATAAATCCCGCATCACTGCGGAAAAAAATCAGCGCATGCTGGAGTCCCGAGAAGAAATCTCCTTCGAAGAATATGAACTGTTTTGTAAAAATTCGTCCGATTCCACAAATAAAATATACGAAAATTCCGGAACAGTCAGGCTGAAATCCATAGAAAATAAAAAAAGAATATACCTAGAAAATTAATCATTGCTGACGGCCCCAATTTTGTGTAACTTGCATGAGTATATTTTATATAGCTAATAGCAGAAACGGTTGATTGTATAATATGATTTTTCTCGCTAAAAAAGTCACTATGCAACGGTCTCTAGTAGATATATTTGCGGTCGTAGCTCAGCTGGATAGAGCACGAGATTCCTAATCTCGTGGTCGTGGGTTCGAATCCCACCGATCGCACCATTCCGAAATCCAGCGGAAAAATCCTTCCAAACCCACGTCTCCCCGTCTGTAGAGACCGTACTACATTCATCGTGCTGAAAAGCAGCATCGCAATAAATTGATTCCTATAAATATCTGTTGATTACTTCGTATGTCCTTAACAAATCATCGTTGCTCACGCAATAGGGAGGGAACAAATAGACGGTTCTTCCCAGTGGACGCAGAAAAATTCCGTTTTCCCAGGCTTTGTCGATCATAAAATTAGCTTTTTCTTCGGATTCGACGTCAAATGCCGTTACTATGCCAATGCTCCTTCTTTTGAGGGCATTGAAAATAACATGACTTTTATGAAATTCCGTAATCTCCTTGATTTTGGCGATGGTTTCTTTTCTCCGCAGAATCTCCAGCGATTTGCAGGCGGCAGCGCAAGCAATTGGATTCGCCGTGTAGGAATGTCCGTGCAGAAATGTTTTTTTTCTGTCTTCGGATAAAAATGCGTCATAAATTTTTTCCGATGTAACAGTCAAGGCCAACGGCAAAAAACCTCCCGTAAGTCCTTTGGAGAGACAGATAAAATCCGGCAGAACATTAGTATGATCCATGGCGAACATTTTCCCGGTGCGGTAAAATCCGGTCATGACTTCATCGAAAATTACAAGAATGCCATATTCTCTAACTTTGTTCACTAGCTTTTCCAGAAACTTTGATATGTAGAGTCTCATGCCAAATGATCCCTGCAGCAGAGGTTCTAATATAAGTACGCAAATTTTATTCCCAATTTCCTGCAGAATTTTTTCCAATCTACCAATTATTTCGTTTTCTTTTTCTTCCATTGATGCGGCGCCGTCGTAGTATTCCGGGACATCTATCATAATGGTTTTGAAAAATAACTCGGAAAAAGTCGCATGATACTTGGAATTTACGCCGGCAGCGCTCATGGCTCCAAATGTATCTCCGTGGTAGCCTCCTTCCAGGGAGAGAAAAATACTTCTGTCAGTTTCTCCGATATTTTTAAAATACTGATAGGCTATTTTTAGTGCAACTTCCACTGCTGTCGATCCATTATCCGAGAAAAAATAGCGATTTAGTTTTTGGGGAACGACCTGCTCCAGCTCGTTGATCAATTTTTCTGCCGGATCGTGGGAAAATTTCGTAAAAATAACGTGCTCCAGTGTTTTGGCCTGACGACCTATGGCTTCTGCGATTTCTTGGTTAGCGTGTCCATGTACATTTACGAACCAGCTGGATATCATGTCCAGGTATTTTTCTCCGTTTTCGGCCAATAAATATGTTCCTTCTCCTTTAATTATTTTTGTCGGAGGGGGAGCGGTTTTTTCTTGGGTAAAAGGTCTCCAAATCACTTTAATATTCCTAAAATTTCAAGTGGCAACGTTGTATTTTGTAGAATTTCATTTAGATCATGATTATGTGGAATAACCGAGAGTATTTTCAATTTAGAAAACTCTTCGATGGTATTCTTCACATTGTCCTTAATTTTGCCATTTATGATAATGCCGAGCATATCGATTCCGCGAATTTTCAAGACTTCCGTGGTCAGTAGCAGGTGATTAATCAAACCCAGCTTTGATTTCGCCACTATCAACACTTTGGCGCTGCACATTTTTATGAGATCCGCCATGAGAAAGTTTTTTGCTATGGGGACAAGAACTCCACCGGCGCCTTCGATAACGGTATTTTGCAGATTTCGGGCGAATAAATTTGGTTTGATTTCAATATTTTCTAATTTTGCGGCGTCATAGGGAGATAATGGAGCGCTAAGTTTGTATGCTTCACATATAATTTTTGTATGCGGGGAGAATTCTGCAACTGAGTTTTTGTCGGAATCGTTTCCTGTCTGAATTGGTTTCCAGTAATTGGCGTTTGTGTGTCTACAGATCCATGCGGAAACGACTGTTTTCCCAACATTTGTATCAGTTCCAGTAACAAAAATATTCATAGATTTTGCATTTGGCATTTTATTAATATAGCAATGATTTACATTTTTTCAAGAGCAAAGCTCGCCGCCCGACGTATTCTATAACATATTGATTTTGAAGTGTATTTGTGTTTTTTTATTAGATTTTTAGATTTTATGACATGCCGCTCTTTAAATGCAGACTTTAAGATATTGTCCAGTTTTTTTACTGCGCCGTGGTCTATTATTCTCATAAATTTCTCATTTTTGTCTTGGGCGCGGTTCACACATTGCCTTTCACTTATATTAACATGAAGTAAATTCAACATACATGTGCTACAGAACCCGTGGAGGAGCGAGAACTTCTATTGGAAA
>JAITAC010000024.1 GCA_031284345.1 Holosporaceae bacterium
TTTTGTAAGCGCCGAATGCTGAATTCTTCGCAATCTCTCGGGAAACCGTCGATGCGCTTACTCCTATTTTGGCGGCGATACCGCGACGCGACATTCCCATTGACAACAGTGCTTCAATACTGCATCTTTGGGCTTGGGTCATGTGATGATAGGCTTTTTTAACCATGTTAACCTCATTGTTAAATCAAATTCTAGATTAACTTCTTCATATGACCTGTTCAAATAAACTCTTATACCATTCTTCATTTTAACTATCGAAATGATATGTTGATTTTTAAGTCCTGTAGGCGTTTTTTTTCGATAATTAAAAATGACGTTTGGTATCATTATTTTACCGCCAGCCAAACCAAAATACAACGGAGGCGTCGAACGCTCAAATCGCACACTCCGTGAGGAATTTTGGACAAAAGATTTCGTCGTAACAACTGCAGAAGATGCAAATTCTGAGTTGCAAAAATATATCAGAAAATACAACTACTCCCGACCTCATAACTGCTTGCACGGTATGACTCCTATGGTGTATATTAACTCAACCTATGGAAGACTAAATCTGTCTCATATCTCATGAACTATTACAACCCTAATTTAGCAATAACCGAGAGACATCCAGCATGCGATTGGAGAATCCCCATTCGTTATCATACCAGGCCACCATGTGGCCCATATTTCCGGCAATAACACTGGTGAGCGGCATGTCAACTATGGCGCTGAGCGGATTATGATTGAAATCAGATGATACAAGATTTTCGCTGGTATATCCTAAAATTCCCTTTAGAATATTTTTTCCATAGCAGATAATGATGTCGTTCAGCTCGTTTGCCGTTGTTTTTCGCAACGTTTGGAACGTGAAATCCACAACGGAGACATTGGATGTAGGCACTCTTATGGATAATCCGGAAAGTTTGCCCTTTAATTCTGGAAATATTTTTTCGATGGTCTTGGTGGCGCCAGTTGATGTGGGAATCATATTGAAAGCGGCTGATCGAGCGCGGCGTAGATCCGAGTGTCCGGCGTCTATGAGCCTCTGATCGCCCGTATACGAGTGTACCGTCGTGGCAAAACCAGAAGCAATGCCAACGCCTTCGTGGATTGCCTTGACAAGTGGCGCCAGACAGTTTGTGGTGCAGGAGGCGTTGGAGATAATGACATCGTTAATTTTATCCAGCGTGTCATTGTTGATGCCGTGCACAATGGTTCGATCGGCATCACTTACCGGACATGAAATCAGAACCTTTTTGGCGCCGGCATTTATATGCTCCAGACACGCAGTCCTAGATTTAAACACTCCGGAACACTCCAGCACTAAATCTATGCCAAATTCGCTCCAGGGAAGATGCGCCGGAAACTTTTCCAAAGTATAGGTGATCCTTTTTCCGTCCACCGAAAACAATGTCTCGGATATTTTTTCAACGCTGTGCAAAAAGGGCCCGTGAATAGAGTCATATTTCAGAAGGTGCACCACCGCATCGATGTTAAGCAGATCATTTACGGCGACAATTTCGAAATCATAGTTGCGTTTGGACTCAAAAAATGCTCTGAGTACCAATCTTCCTATTCTTCCGAATCCATTTATGGCTATTTTGGTCGATTTTTTTGTCAATTTATTTTCTCCATCACTTGGCAATAAATTTTATGGGCTGTTAGTCCGAAGTATTCGTATACATCAGCACAAGGCGCTGATTTTCCGAAATCATTTACTCCGAAGAACAATCCATTGGTTCCCAAATATTTTTCCCAGCCGAATCCGCTAGAAGCTTCAATGCCTATGCGCAGATCGTTTCCCAGCACCTGTCGTCTATAGTTCTCCGGCTGCTTATCGAACAGTCGCCAGCAGGGAATACTGACTACATTGGCAGAAACACTATTATCGTTGAGCATTTTTTTTACGTCAAGAGCTATGCCCACTTCGGATCCACTGGCGATGAGCGTGACTCTCTTGTACACGTCCATATTGTCCTCGTACAGGAGATAAGCGCCATTTTCGCAGAGATTCTCTTTGCCGCTGAAACGAACACTGAGCACATTCTGCCGCGTCAAAATAATAGCCGAAGGATTGGAGCTTGTCAAAGCACATTCCCAGCACTCCACTGTCTCCTGAGCATCCGCCGGGCGGAATACGTTCAGATTCGGTATGCTTCGGAGCGCGGCGATTTGCTCCACCGGCTGATGCGTCGGTCCGTCTTCGCCGACGCCTATGGAATCATGACTGAAAACAAAAATGGACGGAATATTCATGAGAGCCGCCATGCGTATATCGGCTCGCATGTAGTCGCTGAAGGCGAGAAATGTTCCTCCAATTGCGATTATTTTCCGTCCGGCCACAATGCCGTTCATAATGGCTCCCATGGCCTGTTCTCGTACTCCATAGTGGATGTAATTACCTGAAAAATCTGTTTTTTCCAGGGGAATCATGCTCTTTGTCAAGCATCCAGTAGAACTTCCAAGGTCGCAGGAACCGGAAATTATCAAATTCGTTTCCGCCGTCAGTCGTGACAAAATATCCTGTGAATTTATTCTGGTGGCGGCGAAAGGCCGAGAAACAAAATATTCTTTTTTTATGTTTCTGAGGGTTTTTTTGAGATGTTCTGTATACTCGAATTCCCGAGCTCCGAATCTTTCCGCCTGAGTTTTTATCCATTTTTCATAGGATTCCTGATGACGCAGTCCGGTCGCCTGCCATACTTTTGCAATATATTCGGGAATTTCAAATGGACCATAGAGCCACTGCAGATTTTTTTTCGTTTCCTCTATTTCCTGTGAACTAAGCGCTCCGGAGTGAGCCTTTGGCGTACCAGCTCGGGGAGTTCCGAACCCAATCTGCGTCTTACAGGCCAGCAATGACGGACGCGGATCCGATTGAGCCATCGCAATCGCCAGGTGAATGTCGTCTTCGCTATGTCCGTCCACCGACAGCACGTGCCATCCGTAAGATTCGTAGCGCTGCAGAGTATTCTCACTGGTGGATACATTGACTTTTCCATCGATGGTAATGCCGTTATCATCAAAAAGCACAATTAAATGTCCCAATGCCAGACGTCCGGCAATGGCGCTGGCTTCGTGCGTAATGCCCTCCATAAAATCACCGTCGCCGGCACAAACATAGATGTAATGATTGATGCATTCATCACCGAATCTCGCATTCAGTAGTCGCTCTTCAATAGCCATGCCAACAGCGTTGGCGAATCCCTGTCCCAGAAGACCTGTGCTCACCTCTATGCCGCAATCCAAATCATATTCCGGATGACCGGCGGCAATCGATCCCAATTGACGAAAGCGCTTCAGCTCATCTAACGTCATTTTTTTATAGCCGCTCAGATGCAGCAGCGCGTACAAAGCCGGCGATCCGTGCCCTCCGGAAAATACGAGCCGATCCCGATTTGGCCATCGCGGATCATGTGGATAAAATCTAAGAAAATTTCTAAATAAAACAGTGAGGCAATCTGCCATGCCCAATGCCATCCCCAGATGGCCACTGTTGGCAACTCCTACCTCATGAATAGATAAAAAACGAACGGCATTTGCCAGGCTTCTGAACATTATCTCACCCTTTGAAAAAAACTATAACAACATTACCACCATAATTGTTTCTGTAATTATGGAACAGCTGATATCCGGAATCTTATTCCCAAGACACTTATGTCGAAGACACTCATGTAGTGAAAAAATTCTCAAATCTCGACAGTCGTATTATGTTAGAATAAATTGTCTGCCCTAGCAACCAATTAACTAAAATCTCGTTATATTTTCCACTTCAACGAAGTTAATTGCGAGAAATATTCGTGCAACTGCCTTATGCAAATTATCTTCTCACTCTGCGGATTCCGGGATCCATTGATGCAGAGACTTATTCTCATATTTATTACATTGATACTCACTCTTGTGGTGCGCTGCTCTTCAAACTTCTGTAATACCATTCTTCATTTTAACTATCGAAATGGTATGTTGATTTTTAAGTCCTGCAGGCGTTTTTTTTTCGATAATTAAAAATGACGTTTAGTATAATACCAGATCCCAACTCTGATTTGCCGTTGCCGACTGGGCAGCGACTGGTACAGTATGCACTCCGCAAGTTGTTTGGATAATCCAAAATGGGACCTGGTATAACACGGCGGCTTCCCCCCTCACTCCTGTGGCGCAGCGGCTTTCCCACCTCCTGT
>JAITAC010000042.1 GCA_031284345.1 Holosporaceae bacterium
ATACTGAAGGAGGAAATACTGAAGAAGGAGAACATACTGAAGGAGGAAATACTGAAGAAGGAGAACATACTGAAGGAGGAAATCCGGATGTAGGACAAGCTGATGGAGGACAAGACGGGCAAGAAGACTTGCAATATCTGAATGATCTGTTCCATCTGTTCAATGTAAGAGACATCTACGGAGTCGTCTGCAGCGATCACGGTCAATACAATAATGAACTGCTGGGAAAATATATGTTCTGGTGTAAATCATCAGCCACCAACTGCAACTTTAGCACCAAACAGCCCACTGATATCTGCGCCAACCTCCGTGGCATTATAATCGGTGCCGATACAAAACCCGAAAACATCGGTAATGAACGTTTTTTGAGTGCCACACTCTTCACCGGCTACTACAAAACCGACGCAAAATACCTCGACTACAGAACGAATTCAAAAATCGGCAGCATCGGTGGGAAAATCTCTGTCTTCAATGATAATTTCTGCGCCACTCTGCTAAGTTCATACCAAATAATGGTTTCCCAAAATAATAAATACTCCGCCTGCCTCAAAAATCACATTCTATCCGCAGGAATAGAACTGGCCGGCAACTTCAGATTCACAGACACAATCGCCATCGTGCCTGATTTCCACGCCGACTACTCCTTCATAAGCACTGAAGATTTTCCTAGCCTCCGCGGCGGCACCATAAGCTGTCAAAATCTCAACCGCACTAACTTGTGCGCCGGAATAAATCTGGAGCTCGGCGACAGCAACTGCGGCGGCCATATAAGTGCCCACATCAACAAAAGATTAGGTAAAGAATTATGCGGCCATAGCGGAACCTCTAAATTCTCGATGCTGGAGCACTCCCGCACCACTTCTGAATATGCCATCGGAATCCGCGTCCGAAACAAAAACTGGGGCACCGTCAGTCTAGAAGCTTCTCGTCTAACCGGAGGCACAAAAGGATCCTCAATAAAATTAAATGTTTCCATAGATGTATAGGAATCGAGATCCGAGAATTTTTTACGGCATATTATGTCTTCGAAAGTTCTCGGATCTCAGTGTTCACATTTAACGTTCTCTTAACATTCTGAAAAAAATCGTTTTCTGAATCCTTCTTGCACGTGCAAGTAATACAACTAAGATATATCAGAATCAGCAGGGTAATCAGCAAAAACTCATTGAAAAAATGTTCTTTATAATATAAAATTTAGCGTTTTTGTTTAGGGCAAAATGTGATGAATAATAAAAAATCTAATATTTCCGAATTTGAACAAATGAAGAAGGTAATTATTTCGTGCGTCGCTGGTAGCGCGCTCGAATGGTACGATTTTGCAATATACGGCTGTTTTGCCGTCACCATTGGCAAGCTATTTTTTCCCTCCAATGACGCATTTCAGCAGATAATTGCTTCCTTCGGAGCCTTCGCCTCTGGACTCATCGCCAGACCCATTGGAGCAGTCATATTCGGCTACATCGGCGATATTTTCGGACGCAAAAAAGCCCTGGTAATCTCAATCTATATGATGGCCATACCAACAGCTGCCATGGGACTACTGCCAACCTACGAATACATTGGCATATGGGCCGGAGTCGCTCTAACTCTCATAAGAATACTGCAGGGACTCGCTCTCGGCGGCGGATTCACCGGTACCATCGTTTTTCTCTATGAACACTCTCCAGAAGACAAAAAAGCTACCTACTCCTGTTGGGCTCCTTTTAGCCTTGTGGGAGGATTCGTGCTGGGATCCATCGTTGCGATGTTCATGTCATTCTTCTGTAATGAACAGCAGTTGGAAATTTGGGGCTGGAGAATACCTTTCATCATTAGTGCATTCGGCACTATTGTTGCTGAATATGTAAAAAACAAACTGGACGATCCAAAAGAATTCCTCGACGCCCAAAAAGAAGAATCAGCGCTTCCCCAAAAACAAGGACTCCTGAAAAATCTATTCAAAAATCACTGGAAGGGCCTGCTGATGATCGTCCTGACAGACGTCCTCACCGCCTGCGGATATTTCCTCCTATCGGTTTTCTTCATTACATACCTGGAAACAATCCTGGATTTTGGAAAAAGAAACGCCCTTATCATCCAAACCGTAAATATGATATGCTTCGCCGTTTTTCTGATAATATGCGGACAATGGGCTGATAAATTCGGACGAAGACGACAAATGCTGTTTGCTACCATCACCATGGTGATTTTGGCATATCCGATTTTTATTTTCATCAGCTCCGGTATCATCTGGAAAGCTATGCTTGGACAACTGGCAATTATATTCATATTTTCAGTGTACTATGCCTCAATTCCTGCGGCTATTTGCTCTATGCTACCCACCAAAGTGCGTCTTGCCGGCGTCTCCATAGCTCATAACTTTGCCATGGCGGCATTTGGCGCCTTCGCCTCAACTTGGGCTATGCAATTAATAAAAATAACCGAAAATAAAACCATTCCGTCAGTGCTATTCATTCTAAGTGCCGGCGTCACTGCTATCGCGCTGTATATCTGGAAAGAAGGAAAAAATTATTAGAAATCATCTAAACTATAACCTTATCGCTTGCACAAAAATGCATTTTCGTGTACCTTCCTTCCTGGAAATGTTATCGGATACACAGTCTCTCATCCACGGACAGATGACCGAGCGGTTTAAGGTACCGGTCTTGAAAACCGGCAAAGGAGGAATCCTTTCGTGAGTTCGAATCTCACTCTGTCCGCCAGCAGGTGTGACACCTGCACTCGATTATATTATGTGCTAGAATGCGAAAGCGTCGCGAAATCCTCTGTTACAGAGGCTCTTACGGCTTGCGATTCGTTTTAAATTTAGACAAAATTATACATACTTACCGACATTTTCCAAAATTTCCGCCAAAAATCTCTCTCCATTCTCCATTTTCACGCCTCTGGAGAATCAAGGAGTTTTCTCTTAAATTTGCTGAAAATTGAAAGTATTGCCGCTATTGCCTGCCGAATCGACAAAACCGGTTCGGAGAATGAGGATGGATGTGCGGGCAGGCCACAGGACGAAGCTCACATCGATATTTCAATCAATCATTAATCAAAGTTCAATCATTTTTTGCTATTATATGAGCAATTTTTCGTGGAGAATCCTTTGCCAAAGACCAAATCAATAACGTCGGCAGAATCGTTTGCAAGAGCTGTGGCGACCAATGATGTGAACTACCTTATGCTGAAACGCAGAGATGGTAATCACATGCCTCCGCTGAATCTCAAAAGAGTGTTCTGCATTTTTTCGATGCTGGATAAATTTCTCGGCGGAGACGGATTGTCGGCCGAAAAATCCGAATTTTGGAAAACTGATGATACTACCGACGAAAAATTACGCGCAGAGTATACAAGACAGGAGACTCCAGACGAAATTCTTAACGAAATCATAGCTTCGACTCCTTCTATTCCG
>JAITAC010000044.1 GCA_031284345.1 Holosporaceae bacterium
TACCAGATCCCATTTTGAATTATCCAAACAACTTGCGGAGTGCGTACTGTACCAGTCGCTTCCCAGTCGGCAATGGCAAATCAGAGATGGGATCTGGTATTGTCTCGGTTTGGTCGACCAATCGACGATGTGCAAAAATCACATTGAAGGCACTAATGATAAAGTCGCTGCCGAATATTGGAATGATACCAGATTCCATCAGCGATTAGCCATTGTCCGTCTGGCAGCGCTTGGTACAGAGCGCCTTCCGAAAACAATTTAGCTAATTCAAAATGGGATTTGGAATGAGACATTATCTAATCTGAAAAATCAGATAAAAAAGATAGTTAATCATATTGTTGAAATCATAAAATCAGACGCCGATCTTTCGCTGAAATTCAGTAATCTTCAGACCATAACCGGAGTTGCGAAAATTACGGCAATTGCCGTTCTTTCTGAAATCGGAGATGTACATAATTTCCTGAGCGCTCGACAACTTGCTGCTTATTTGGGAGCAACTCCCAAGCATAAAGAATCCGGAACTTCAGTACATAAACAACAGAAAATTTAGAAAATCGGAAATTCAATTTTGCGAAAAGCCTTGTATTTGCCGTCATTGACAGCCATGAACAAATGCGAACCGCTTACAAAATACAAAAATAAACAGAAGGCCAAAGGAAAAGCCACTAAACAAATCATTATCGCTGTTATGAAAAAAATTATTTACACAATTTACGCAATCCTAAAAAATGACTCGAAATTTAATGAAAAATTGCTCTTCAAAAATGCTTGACTTGCCATATGCAACACCATATCAAGGTTTATAACCGGCACATGGAAAATAAATATGCATTTCAAAATCAATGTATTATGGGATCCATGGGGTAGCAAGCAACAAAATACTCTCTCTCACATAAAATTACTGGACATAAACTATCATATGTACTAGTATTCTGATTGTTTCAGTATATTCGGGCACTTAGCTCAGTTGGTAGAGCAATTGACTCTTAATCAATGGGTCATAGGTTCGAGTCCTATAGTGCCCACCATTGAAATTTCAATAGCATACCGCAAGTATATTTTTAAGGAGCATTTCATGCGTTTTTCCGGAAGAGCAAACGACGAATTGAGAAATATAGAAGTGATTCCAGACTATCTGGGCCATGCCGAAGGAAGCTGCCTGATATCGTTTGGCAATACAAAAGTACTCTGCGCCGTAACACTGGAAGATAAAGTGCCAATCTTTCTAAAAGGCTCCGGCAAAGGCTGGATTACAGCAGAATATGCACTGCTCCCGCGCTCCACCAACGTACGCACCGATCGCGAATCCATTAAAGGGAAGCAATCCGGCAGAACGCACGAGATCCAAAGACTGATCGGAAGGTCTCTGCGGGCCTCCATTGATCTGGAATTGCTCGGAGAACGCCAAATAAAAGTCGATTGTGACGTAATACAAGCGGACGGAGGTACCCGCACAACTTCCATATGCGGCGCCTGCATCGCCCTCGGATTGGCCATAAAAAAAATGAAACTAAAAAGAAATCCGTTCAAACATCTCATAGCGGGAATCTCCTGCGGAATCGTCGATGGTGAAGTAATGCTGGATCTAGACTTCCTGGAAGATTCCCAAGCAGACGTAGACGCTAATTTTGTCATGTTGGAGACCGGAGAACTTGTCGAAGTTCAGGCAACTGGTGAAAAAAACATCTTCAATGATAAACAATTAATGGAAATGCTCTCCTGTGCCCGAAAAGGTATTGCCGATATTATTGAAATTCAGAAAAAAATTCTTCTGAGATAGAACTCGCCACTCTAGGGAAAAAATCCCGGCCGGCCCATGGAAAATAAAATTATTTTCTCATCTGATAAGGTATCTCTACAATAACACGGGTTTCTTCGCTGGTTTGTTTGCGATAGAGCAGAGCGGTTTTTAAAATGGTTGCCGTTTGATTATGAAGAATATTTTGCCAAAATTGTCCCGGCACAAAACTCGGCATAACCACGATGGTTTTACCTTTCTCCGGATCGCGTTCGTCCTGCTCTGTCAAAAAATCCAGGAAAGGATTTACCACAGACCGATAAGGAGAGTTCAATATCATCAGTGGTATGGCGAAATTCATGGATCTCCAGGCCAATTTCAGTCTATCCACTTCTTTTTGGTCGACGTTTACGATTACTGCCACGACGTCGTCCGACAACGAGCTAGCGAATCTCAATGCGGCCAAAGTTCCCTTGTGCATACGGGAGATCGGCACCACAACTTTGGGTTTAGTTTCTTTTATGGATTTCAAAAATTTTCCCAATCCGCCTCTTTTTAGATCTAGTTCCACATTGGTTACCTGATATCTACGATTGATTTTTAAAAATACAGCAAAAAATATGGGAACTAACAGCAATATTATCCAGGCTCCATTCAGAAAATTGCTCTGGATAATGACCAGCAGCGTTATGAGAGTCGCCAGCGATCCGAAAGCATTCAGAGCGACTTTTATGTGCCAATTTTTTCCTCTCATGCGGATCCAGTATTTTACCATTCCGGCCTGAGACAACGTAAACGACAGGAAAACTCCCAAAGAATACAACGTGATGAGCGCAAATGAATCGGATTCAAATATAAGTATCAGAGTCATCGATACCAGAGCCAGCATCACAATGCCGTTGGAATAAGCTAGGCGATCTCCAAGATTGGCGAAGCTGGTGGGGATATATTTTTTTTCGGCAAGAATACTGGCCAATCGGGGAAATCCTGAGAACGCCGAATTAGCAGCGATCAGCAAGATGAAAACGGTTATTAATTGTATGAGATAATAGAAAAAACCGCGGCCGAACAATTGGTGCGACATCTGGGAGACAACGCTTTCGTCTTTCAGAAATACGAGATGAAATTTATCGGCCACAAAAGTGAGTCCCAGAAATAAAAAAACGAGAATGCAGGACATAACCACCAGCGTTACACGAGCGTTTTTATATTGGGGCTTGTGGAATGAACTGACTCCGCCGGCAATGGCCTCGATACCGGTGAGTACGGAACACCCGTAGGCAAAGGCCCGCAGCAGTACCACGATAATCAGCAGATTTGATGCTTCGGTAGCGGTATATTCCGGAACGACACAATTTTCCGGAGCCGATTCCCACAAACCGCCAATTATCATCACGAAGGCCAATAAAATGAAGATGTAGGTGGGAACTGTCAGCAAGCGAGAGGACGCCTTTGCACCTCGCAAATTTGATATTGTGATGATCGCCAACGACGTCATGCAAAATGGCACCGAGTGCTCCGCAAAAGACGGAAACGCCGATACAACCGCTCTCGCTCCAACAGATAAGCTCACCGCCACCGTGAGCGTATAGTCTATCAAAAGAGCAGATGCCGTGATAAGTCCCAGAAATTCTCCGAGATTTTCGTGCACCACCGTAAATGCTCCACCTCCGCCCGGATAAGCTTCTATGCTCTGCCAATAGGAGACGGATACAACGAATATCAGTCCAACTATGGCGCCGGCCACCGGCATGGTAAACGAATGAGCAAACATTAGCCCCAGCGCCAGCAAAATTTCGTCTGTGGCGTAGGATACGGATGATAAAACGTCCGAAAAAAATACCGCCAGCGCTTTGGTTTTGCTAAAGTGTTCGGAAATTATATTTTCGGTTTTTAACGGATCTCCAAATATAATTCTATTTAGATTCATTGGCGTCTCGCATGAGTGTCTTCAGCTCATTGAGCTCCGTCTGCAAATCCATACGTTTCTGAAGTTCGATATTATTAGATTGTATGAGTTCCAGAACTCTTTTTCGCAGAGTTTTTATCTCGCGAATCAGAACACTCATGTAGTTTCTGGAATGGACCACAAACTGGGCGTCAGCTCTATTTTGCTCGCCGCTGCGGTAATCGAAAAGCGCAATCGGCTGGCCATCTACATCTGGCGACACCCATACTGTGTCCACATTTTTTTCGTCAACAATTCTCCATGGAGCAGGAGACGCTGCCTTTAATTTTTCCTCCAGATAATTCATATCTTCTGGAGTAAGGACTTGTTTCATTTGGCTCCACATAGTCACTTACAAAATAGCTATGCAACGGCACTTGGCTCGTCCATTATTTGCTGCTGTGCCTCGCTTTCCGATTTCGCCACGCTCAATTTTATCGGTACCAATACTTCCGGATGTAAATTAATCGATAAATTATAAATGCCTATCTGCTTGATGGGAGCATTTAGATTTATCTGGCCAGCATTGACATTAATACCAGAGTCCCGTATAGCAGCGGCAATGTCTCGACTGCTGACAGATCCGTATAAATGCCCCTTCTCGCTAGCCTGACGAATCAACGTAACAGAAAAATTATTTATTTTCTCGGCAATGCTCAGCGCTTCAGCCCTTGTGTCGGCGTTCGTAGCCTCAATATGAGCTCTTCTCTCTTCAAAATATTTTTTATTTTCATTTGTGGCTCTTAGAGCAATTTTTTTCGGCAATAGATAATTTCTAGCAAAACCAGGCTTTACACTGACCACATCTCCAATGTTTCCGAGCTTCGCCACTCTCTGTAGCAAAATAACTTTTACATGTTCCATACAATCACCTACTCATTTAAATTTACATTCACAATGGTGGAGGGGGTAAGATTTGAACTTACGTAGACTTTCGTCGGCAGATTTACAGTCTGCTGCCATTGACCGCTCGGCCACCCCTCCGAGAAGAGACACAAGTGCTCATATATAAGCATATAGAGCCGAACATGTCAATAGAAAGAGTGAGAACTCATAAATCTTTTTTCCGTTGGTTTTCTCGGATCTTGAAAACCGCTACTCACTGCTCCATCTGGGAAATAATTTCGTTCACTAGCTTCGATAATTTTTCACTTTTTTTATGACTATTTTTATCCGCATGAAATAAAGACGGATCAAATTCTTTTAGCTGATTTGGCTCTATCTGCTTTAAATCTAAGTGCCGGAGCGCCAGATTTTGAATCCTTTCGGGAGATGTGAGCGATTTCCATTCGGCCTTTAAAATATGCTGGTTTTTTTTCTCCCGCATGATCTCCCTTTTGGCGATTTTTATTTTATCCTCGATGGAGATAACCGAATATTTTAAATAAAACATCCAGGATCCCGCCAGAAATACAAGAACAATAAAAAAAATCGTAGTTTTTTTAGCCACCATTTTGCGATATCCTCTAGAGATACTATAATTTTTTGTGCAGTGGAATTATAACATACAAATTCCCCGAAGTTTAGCGGATCTGCTTTTGGAATTTGTTCGCAATTCTTCTGCCGATGGAATTATTGGTTTTTTGGCGAGCAGAGCGAATTTTTTTGCGGCATACATTTCCCGAAAAAATAATTTTACGATTCTATCTTCGAGGGAATGAAAACTCACGATCAGAATTTTTCCATTTGGTTTTAGCATATGGATTGAATCAGCCAATATTTTTTCTAATTCTTCCAGTTCGTTATTTACGAAGATCCGCAGCGCCTGAAAAGTTTTAGTAGCGGGATCTATTTTCCCTTTTTTCCCAACGCATTTTCTTATGATATTGGCCAGATCTTCGGTATTTTTTATATTTTTGAGATTGGCCTTTATATTTTTAGCAATTTTTCGGGAGAAATGTTCTTCGCCGAATTTATAAATTATATTGGCGAGATTATTTTCGGAATATTTTTTCAGGATATCCAGAGCTGTTTCGTCGCACAATCCCATGGCCATATTGACGGGGCCGGGTGATTTAAACGAAAAGCCTCTGGCCGGATCCGCCAGCTGGAAATTAGACACTCCGAGATCCAGCACTATCCCGTCCACTGGATTCTGCAGCATAGACTTTATATGACTGAATTTTTCATGGAAGAATGTAAATCTGCCGGGATATTCTTTTTCGAAGGCGTCGGCGATTTCCCGGACCTGATTGTCGCGATCGCAGGCTATGACGCTGCAGTTTGCCGACTCCAATATAGCTCGAGAATATCCTCCACCGCCGAAGGTTCCGTCGAAATATACTTTACCGTCTGCCGGATGCAGCAGCTCCAAGACTTCCTTTAGTAGAACGGACCTATGTTCCTGCATGTTGCAACCATAGCGAAATCATCAAGAACACCGGAATCAATATGCTCACAGACCAAATCATATATCCCATAAACGAAGGAACTTTGATGCCGTATCCTTCGGAGATGGACTTCACCATGAGATTTGGAGCGTTTCCTATGTAGGTGAGCGCTCCCATGAACACCGTAGCCATGGAAATGGCCGTCAAAATCCAAGATTTGACCGTCATGAGCTCCAGTGCGTTTCCTGAGGTTAGGTGGAAAAATATCAGGAATGTCGGCGCATTATCCAGCATGGAAGACAATAGCCCACTTGCCCAGAAGCAGCGATCTGGCATAAAAGTTCCCGCCGGAGCTATCCAGTCGAAGATCCACTTGAGCTCTCCGGTAGGTCCCTTGTGCAGCATGTGTATTATGGGAATTACTGTCACAAAAATGGCGGCGAAAAGTTCCGCGACTTCTCTGATGGGAGCGAACGAAAAATGATTCCTCTCTCGAATTTCCTTGGGAGTAATTTTTAGCGAAACCAATGGAATAATCACCAGCAAAATATTTCTAATCAGAGATGGATAGCTAATTAGCTCGTTGCTTTGGGCATCTCCTTCGGAATTGCAAAAAATAACCGTTAGTAGAATCATTGCCAGAAGCACAAGATTTCTCGCTCCTTTGAAAACAAACCGTTTTTCCAATAGTTTTATTTCGCGCATATCGGCTCCCTCCCGATAAAACCAAGAATCGATGATGAAAAACAGCAGGCACAGTCCCAAAGTAGTAATCAGCAGAACTCCAGTCAGATTTTTTAGAAACCAGAAAAAATTGACCCCCTCCAGAAATCCTATGAACAGCGGTGGATCTCCCAGCGGCGTAGCGGCCCCTCCGATATTGGCAATTAAAAATATAAAAAATACCAATAGATGCGTTTTATGCTTGCGGCCAACATTCGCTCTCAAAAATGGACGTATCAGCAATGTAGCGGCTCCGGTGGTGCCGATCCAACCGGCCACGAGACTCCCCACAAATAAAAAACATACGTTGAATAGCGGTCCGCGTCCCCGAGGAAAATCCACGTATATGCCTCCGGACGTTATGTACAGCGACGAAATAAGCAAAATAAACGGCATATAATGCTCAAACAACGGCTCCAGAATTGCCGGTAAAATATTTTTGACTCCAAATACATACGCCACAGACGCCAAATATACCGACGCCCAAAATACCGGCACAAAACTCGCGTATTTATGCCAAAAATTCGGACACAACAGCGGCAAAAATGACATAGAAAAAATAATTCCCAAAAACGGTACCGCCCACCAAATATCAGAAAAATTCATTGGATATCCTTTTATTCTATAAAATCTTTTACCACATATAGCGGACGTTGTTTAGATTCCATATATATTCTTCCACTTCTCCACCATAGGCAAAATTAAATTTGGCGGATCCTGAAGATCGCAATCCATGGGAATCACGCATTCTCCTGCTGCAAAATCCAAACCTGCCGTTAGAGCGGAATCTTTGCCGAAATTTCGTGAAAAATCTACGATTTTTATCTGGGGAATTATTTTTTTCTTCTGAATTAATTTATCAAAAGTGTTATCGCTACTGCCGTCATTTACGCATATAATTTCAAATTCGCAGCTGAGCTCCCGCAAAACAGGCATTACTTCCGCGAAAAAAACATCAACAGAATCCGCTTCATTATAAAGTGGAACAACTAAACTAAGAACAATATTTTTTCCGGCCATAATCCTTTACCACTAGCGGAATTTTTTCAGCGTGGACAAAGCTTCGGCGTCGGTTGTTAACCCGGTTACATCTTCATCTAGACCAACGTTCGACATACCTTTTTCATCTGCTTTCTGAATGGATTTCAATATGCCATTGGCGTCGAATTCCATGCGCACCGTGATACGATCCTTTAGCTCCACATCACGAAACGAAACTTCCTCAGATTTGTAGCCGATATATATCAAGATAGAGCTCCCATGACACAATGATGGGCTTCCACAGTTCTTCAGCACGTCTTCCAGAGTAGTTTTCCCCACAACAAAACTATCATATTTGTTGCAGATTGCAGGATTCCCCCTCAGACTCACCTTCGGCTGACAGGAACACAACCAAAACGCAATGAATATAGTCGCAATCCGCATCACTTTGACTCTCATCTTCTCCCAACTCCTCACATGGCTTATTTTGTAAATGTGATGGTTATCAAAGGAAAAGTCAATCCGATTTAGCAACTGTTCCAATGATTTCAATCTGTAAATAATTGCCCTATTTGTATTTTCCATGGTTTTTCTCCAGATTTTCTCCATGAGTGTTAATTTTGAATGACGCTCAGCGAGCGTGACTAGGGCGCATCGGATACCGTGACTGATTATGGTGTCGCCTTCCCAATCTCCGATGCGCAATTTTTCATAATAAAAAAAAGGCTCCGATAACCAGAGCCTAAAAAAATTCCAAAATAGTTTCGCGCTATTTCTTCGCCATAAATTTCTTCGCTTCTTCAAAAGATTCTTTAAATCTCTCGGAAGCAACAGTTGAAATGTCCTTATTGGCGTTGGTTACTATATCGGAAATCTGTTTCCCATTGCCAATGGCTTTGTTAAAAGTACTCTGGGCAACTTCCGAGAATTTCGACGCAGTTTCAGTAGGCTTTGAACTGAAAATTCCTCCAAAATCCTCCATTGCTTGCTTGAAAAATGCCGTTTGCAATTTGGCTATGCCTGTGCATACCTCCAGCGACATCTTGTTTATGAGTCCGAGTATTTCTAAATTCTTCTTGTATGAATCCCAAAAGGCGTCCGCATTAAACATTGGTGCTTTGAAATTAGCAAAAGAAAAGTCCTTTGTCTTGTCTGTTGTATTTGTACTAGCAGCTGTTGCCATAATTTTCTCTCCATATTTTTTTTAAAAAACTTATACGATCGCCAATAGACAGGCATCGTACATCAGGAACGGTCTGCTTCCCTGACTTCCAATAACAGTTTACATGATAAATTATAAACAAAAGATAATCAACGTTAATTTTAAATAAAAAACAAAATTAATTCATATTGCTTTCCGTATTATAACATAAGAATATTTACAATGGGGATTATAATCAAAATATCGAAAATATAAAACTACAAAAATCAGAACATTTTTTTCTTTGAATATAAAAATACTAACTTTCTATAATTTTTTTTTTGTATTTAATAAAAAAGCTTTACTTTATTGTTTATAATGTCTATATATAAGTAGATGTTATTTGGAAATAAATAGGAGGCAAAATGAAAAAATATATTAAAAACATCGTGTGTATACTCGGAGCAGCAATGATCTTTAACTATGCGGATTGTATGTTTATAGAGGATGAGTTCAATGATGGGTTGAATTACAGTAATCCCAGCCCAGGTTATCATTTCAATTCTGGGATATTCAACAGCCCAACGCATGTCGATTCTGTGATCAGCCCAACGCATGTCGATTCTGGGATATTCAACAGCCCAGGTTATGGCGATTTTGGGACATACAACAGCCCAACGCATGTCGATTCTGTGATATACAACAGCCCAACGCATGTCAATTCTGGGACATACAACTCTGGGATATTCAACTCTGGGATATTCAACAGCCCAACGCAGGTCAATTCTGGGACATACAACTCTGGGACATTCAACAGCCCAACGCAGGTCAATTCTGGGATGTCCAGCAGCCCAGGTTATGTCGATCCTTGGATGTTCAGCAGCCAAACGCATGTCAATCATTGGATGTCCAGCAGCCAAACGCATGTCGACTCTCAGATGTTCAACAGCCCAGTGTATAATTGCAATAATTTAGATTTTATACTTGATAACAGCAGTAGTAGCAGCAGTAGCAGTAGCAGTAGCATCACCCCAGCGTATATCGATAAGATTATACAAGAAAGCGCTCTTTTAAAAGAGTTGAAAGACAGCGTAACAAATTTATTTGGTGTTTCAATTGCTAGTATGTTAGTTATGCGAAAAAACACAACATTAGCAGCACTTCATAAAAACCTAGATTTTACTTGCACAAGCAGAATATTTGCGATGTGTGGGAAAGTATTAATTTATTCGTCTCCCGGTCCCAAAAATTTTATTAAAAGAGAGGTGACAAATTACAATGAAGTTCCTTTTGAAATTCTAGAATGTTTGCAGGATAGCACAACCATAAGAAATCTTGGCAAACAGCAAGCGGGATTATTTCTTTACCTTAACGAACATCCAGAAGATCCAAAAGATCAAAATGACGTTATTGATAGTTGGACGACTTATCTTAAAAGGCTTAACTGTCTAATGTTAAAGATAACTAATATTTCTAGTTGTGGTAATATCTTTGGTACAAAGGATGTAAAATTACATACTGCCACTGGCGGGACATTTACTCTGTACACACCCAACATGTTTTCGGAGAAATTTTCCGAAACAGCAGCCCTAAACAAAGCGCTGCATGATAAAGATAATTACGTTCTAAATAATTTGAGAGAAGCTATGATTGCGCGTTATAATTCGATGAATTACTCTTTAAACTCCGATGTATATATGCGAGGACAAGTCGGAACATGGAAAAATAACAATAATGCTGTCGTTTTAGCTAATAGCTCTAACGATGAGTACGATGAGTACGATGATCAATAAGTACTTCGATAAAAGGTTTTTTTCTAGGATTTTTTTAGAAAAAAAGTAGCGTAATGATTTTGTAGTGCTTAAAGAGGCTGTTGCATAATGTGATTTTTCTTGCAAGAACAAGGGAGAAGACCGACAACTTATGTTGTGGCGCAGGACCGCGGTGTACTCCATGTGTATAACGAAGTCGATTGCGGGAAAAAGTCATTATGCAACAGCCTTTTAGATATTTGTTCACCGGCCGCCGTCGGATCCTATCCTAGAACGCATTGATGCTGATGTTTATTTCTCACCGATTTTTACTTCTCGGACTGTGCAGCGCGCCACTGGAGT